>CAYFOT010000014.1:0-35035 GCA_964344825.1 uncultured Actinomyces sp. | reverse complement strand
AGAGCAGAGGACTCATAATCCTTTGGTCCTGGGTTCGAGCCCCAGCGGGGGTACCAAACAGGCAGGTCAGAGAGCCTTCACGCCGTTCCTCCGTTTCCTGGCCGTTTCGTGTAGGAAACCTTGACATCCGCGAAGACTTCCGGATATTTCTCCACAAGTACGGATCCTTCCGGGAGCCAGACCTCAAGGTCCACGCACTCCTCGAACACCCCGGTTCCCAGCGCAGTAACCGATTCCGGCAACGTGAGAGTGCGCAGTGACGTGCATGCCCGGAACGCCGAATTGTCTACTCTGGACACCCGGCTTGGGACGTTTACTCTCTCCAGTGAGCGGCAGTCGCGAAACGCGCCGATGCCGATCATCTTGAGGGTGTCCGGTAGGACGACCTCGACCAGTTCCTCGCTCAAATAGAACGCGCCCCGGGCAAGTGAAATGACCGGAGGCGGTACCTCGGCTGTGAGAAGTTGGCTCCGGGCACACGCATACCGACCCACCATCAGTACAGGCTGCCCATCTACCTCCGACTGGACCCTGACGGCCCTGTCTGCTTCCTTGTCCTTTAGTGCGGAGAAGATAGCCCCATACTCTCCAACAGGCAAAGAGCAGTCCTGCTCACCGGTTGGAAAGGTTACGTATCGAACATCCCCAAAACCAGCAGACGACGCCAAAAATATCCTCAACGCCCCTGGGTCACTAGAGCGGTCCAAGTCAGGCGGAGATCAGGGCGGGCGCCGGGGTGACTATAAGCGTGACCCACTACGCGTCAAGCGCGATCTCACTGTCCGACCGGGTCACCTGGCTGGATCAGGGGAAAATGGTGGCCGATGGCCCCCCAAAGAGGTCGTTGGACTGTACACCAAATGGGTGCTTTCCCTTGTTAAGGGGAAAACTCAAAGAGCAAACGCTGCCTTCGCTGAGGCCCAAGAACGTTTCCCCGCCCCGGGGCTCCACGCCGGCTACCTCCCCGCGCAGTAGCTGCAACCGCCAAGAGCAGGCGGCCTAGGCCACCGCGACACCCAGGCGATTAACTACCCTTCTTCCGACCCGGGCCTACCCATGTGTGAACTGAGCCGGGTCAGTCGACACGGGTCCAGTCTGCGCAGCCGGTAGAAACGAATGCCAGGTCCCCGGGCTCTATCGTCACTTCGGCTGGTCCCGACGGGCTCTCTGTCACGTCCTCATCCGCAGAGCCTCCAGAGACCCGCATCCAGCTACATCCATCGCGTCCGGCGGTCTCATATGTCCCCGCGTCGATGTCGTATCCGACAAGGTACACGCCATCCCCGGGGAACTGATCTGGGAGAGTCTCATTTCCGAAGTCGAACCACGAACCAAACCCGGGGAGGTCCGAAAGGCCTCCACCTCCGTCACCCTGATTCTGGAGGCGCCAAACTTGATCCTCCAAGTCATTTATTTCCCTATGCAATGAGGAGTTCGCGGCCTCTGCTTCATCCAGCTCCTCACGCACGGAGCCTTCCCCCACGGCGAAGCCCGCCAAGAACGCGAAGAACCCCGCCAGCAGCGCAACGAACCACGGCTTCTTGTACATCGGGGTTTCCGCCTCAATGGTGACCTTGGGGCCCGGCACGCCGGCGCCGGCCTGCGCACCTGCCGTACCCGGTGCGTAAGCTACCTGCGGGATGGTCGGCTCCGCTGTCTGCGTGCCAACCCGCCATGGGTCCGCCTTTGTGTTCCCCAACGATGGGTACGACGGCGGGTTCGAGGGCGGATAGGAGGGAGTGGACGAGGGCGGATACGAGGGCGGGCTACCCCACGGGTTTTGCACTTGCGTTGCGTCCGCGGCACCAGTGGCGGACGCCGGTGCGGGTTGCGCAACGCGCATTGAAGAGAGCGATGACGGCACCGTTGAGGACTGTATCGTGGACCCGGTCGGTGGGAACTGCGCCACGCCCGCGGGGATTGAAGCCGAGCCTGTCGTCCGCAAGGATGAAAGAGATGAGGGGCCCATCGGCGATGGCCCGGCGTAGGAGGGCGCTGGCTGACCGGGAGCGGGAACGCCAGGAACGCCAGCCGCACCTGGGAAAGGCTGCCCCGGAGTCACCTGTGGCGGCTGTGGGTTCGGGTCCCTGGGGGCTAAGTTTTCGTACGGATTCTTCCGATCCGCATTGCTGGGGTTGAAGCGGTTGTCGCTCATGTTCCCCCTAAGTCAACATCATGAAGAGCTTCTCTAACTCTTCAATGTCCATGTCTTTGGACGCGGCAGCGTCCGGATCTTGGTCGCCCACAGGCTCCCTCAGGCAGTCTCGCATCGCAGTAGAGACAATCAGGAAACCCGCACGATCTAATGCCTTTGATACAGCCGCCAACTGTGTCACGACATCTCTACACGTCGCGCCACTCTCAAACGCGGCAATGAGGGCATCCAACTGACCACGGGCCCTCTTGAGCCTGTTCGTGATTTTCTTTTCTCCTCCATCAGGAACCCGCGCCGGGGGCTGCACAAGGGGCAGCGTGGCGGGCGCTCCCTCAGTTACACCCGCCGGTTCTCCCTGACCTTTGCCCGCGCCAGGCGCATCCTGTGGTTCCGGGGTCTTGGACATCAAACCGCTCTTCTTCACGCTGTCATCCATGTCGTGCGCCACGCACTCCCCCTAATCCGCTCCACAGCCACCTTGCACTTAGATTACCCCACGGGGTTTGTTGTCAGTCGTCCGTCTGCAAGTACATACGCAGACGCTGCTGCACGTCCCAATGCCTGCGTGAAACCTCAATGAACTGCTCAGATGCCGGGTCCAGCCGGGCCATTTGTGCACGCAATGCCTGTCCGGCGGCCTCCAGTTCGCGCCGCACCAGCGCCTTGATGAGACCCTGAGCGTAATCACGCTGATCGGACTCCTCAACAGGCAGTGAGAGGACCATGAGTGCGCGCAGGTCCTCAGCCACCTGCGGGGACGCCGATTCCACCAGGTCAGCCGCCCACTTCCTTCCCGCATGTGACGTTGCGGCTTCCCCAACCCCGTACTGCGCTTCGGCTTCCGTGAGGTGATCTAGGAATCCGTCGAGGGCGCCCGCGGATAGTAGGTGCGCAAACATCTGCTGATTTCGCGGGTCAGCGAAGGATTGGGGCCGCAATGCTTCGATTCCGGACCCGACCACGTCCAACGGCCGCTGAAGGGTTGCGGCGAGGGCGAGCCTCTCTGCCGAATGCCCATAGCGACCATCTGGAAGCAACGGGAGAATCTGAGGAGCGGGCTGCGGCTGGGAAGCGCCTCCCTCGTAACCCGCGCGCATCTCCCGTGTGCTGGGTAGAGCGCTGGGGCCACCGCGTGCATCCCCCCGGTTCCTTTGTGCCCCGGACTGTCTTTGTGCCCGGTCCACTTCTGCGGGGTCCATGCCCAGCCATCCTGCTACCTGACGGGAGTACTCACTACGCAGAGCCTGATCTTTGATGCCTGCCAGGATGGGAGCCGCCATGCGCACACCCTGAATCCGTCCCTCAGCGGTATTGAGGTTCAAGGTGGAAAGGACGGAACGCAGGACGAACTCAAACAGAGGCACCTTTGAGTCGATCAGAGCCAAGAGTGCTTGGTCTCCACCACTGATGCGTAGGTCGCAGGGATCCATTCCGTTGGGGTCCACCGCAACAAAGGTCTGTACTGCAAACGCTTGGTCTTCTGCATAGGCGCGACGGGCGGCAGCCTTACCGGCCTCATCCCCGTCGAAGGTGAAGATGACTTCGCCGCCACGAGCGCGACCGTCGGAAAGGACTATCCCGGCTCCCGGATGCTCCGTGTCGCCAAGAAGACGGCGCACCAGCTGCGTGTGTTCTTTGCCGAATGCGGTCCCACACGTGGCGACCGCCGTGCGCTCCCCTGCGCAGTGGGCGGCCATCACGTCCGTGTAGCCTTCAACGACCACAACTTTACGGTTGCGGGAGATGTCCTTCTTCGCTAGGTCCAGCCCATAGAGGACGCGGGACTTATGGTAAATCGGAGTTTCCGGAGTGTTGAGGTACTTCGGCTGGTTCGGGTCATCCCCAAGGCGGCGCGCACCGAACCCGATCGTTGCGCCCGTTACATCCCTAATCGGCCACATGACCCTCCCGCGGAAACGGTCATAGGGGCCGCGATTACCTTGAATCGCTAGGCCAGACGTCACCAGTTCTTCATCCGTGAACCCTTTGGACCGCAAGTGTCTGGTTAGCCCATCCCAGCCAGATGGAGATGAGCCAACCCCGAAGTGGTCAACGTCTTCGCGCGTGAATCCGCGCCCCGTCAAGAAGTCGCGGGCGTCCTTACCTTCGGGGGTGAGCAGATGCGCACGATAAAAATCTTCGGCCACACGGTGGGCCTCCAAGAGCCGACGTCTTTGAGAGTGATCGGGACCTGTGCGCGGACCTCCCCCGTCTTCATACCGAAGTGTCACGCCATATTTTCCAGCGAGGTATTCCACCGCCTCCACGAACGACATGTGGTGTGTTTTCTGGACGAAACTGAAGACATCCCCACCTTCGGAGCAGCCGAAGCAATGCCACAATCCCAGTTGCGGACGGACGTGGAACGAGGGCGTTCTTTCATCGTGAAACGGACACAGTCCCTTCTGGGAACCCACACCAGCGGAACGCAGGGTGACCTGTTCACCAACTACGTCTTCGATCCGGGCACGCTCACGCACCAAGTCGATGTCTTCGCGTTTTATCCGGCCGGCCATTGCCCCAGCTTAGGCGGGAGAAGCCCACCCCGCGTTAAGCCTGTGGATAAAGATCAGAGCTGGGTTGAGAGCATCCCAACAAGGCGTGAATGCCACTGGTTAGCGGAAAAGTCGGTTAGGGACGCAACCTGGTCGATAACGGCACGTAGCCTGCCCGCATCGCTGCCCGCCCGTTCCCACTCTTCTGCAAAAGTAGGTTCCAGAGCGGCGGGGCCGCGTTCGTACAGAGCTTCCACCAGATCTTGGACGATGGTGCGCTGCTGATAGTAAAGAGGCTCGGTTTCACGCGGGCTCATCACGTAGTGGACGGCGATGCCTTTGAGTAGACCTATCTCCGCTTGGGTTTCGCGTGGCACAACTAGGTTTGCGCTGTATCGACCAAGCGGCCCGTTTCCGTATTCGGAGCGCGTTGCTTCCTCAGTTGCAGCACAGAACCTTCCGATGAGCTGACTTGTCAGGTCCTTCATTTTTGCGCGCGCCGCATAGGAAGCGTTGTAGGACCCGGGCCAGAACGGAAGTGCCAGGAGCCTGTCGGCAGCCCGCACCAAATCGTCAGCACTAACCGCTGAGCCATACCATGCCAGGGTGGAATCAACTATTCGGTCTCTTTCGCCGGTGCTTTGCAGTTTCTCTAGGTCAAAGTGCCCGGTGAACACGGCATCCTCTAGGTCGTGGACGGAATAGCCAATGTCGTCGGACAGGTCCATGATCTGTGCTTCCATGGATCGCCGGTTCGTTGGGGCGCCGGTTCGCATCCATGCAAAAACGCCCTCGTCGTCCTCATAATGACCGTATTTCGCCAGAGACTTCTTTACGTTGGGACCTGCTCCACGAGCCCACGGATACTTCGTGATGGCATCCAAAGTGGCACGCGTGAGGTTCAGTCCACCCGGGCGCCCCTCATCATCTAGGATCTTCGCCTCCAGTCGGGCGACCAGGCGGAACGTCTGCGCATTCCCCTCAAAACCGCCGATGTCGGCCGAGACTTCATCCAGCGCCCGCTCACCGTTGTGTCCAAACGGAGGGTGTCCCAGGTCATGCGCCAAGCATGCCGCGTCGACAACATCTGGGTCGCAGCCCAGTTCGAGGGCGAGGCCGCGTCCAACCTGCGCCACTTCCAGAGAGTGCGTGAGGCGCGTGCGCACAAAGTCGTCACTGGTTGGACCTAGCACCTGGGTTTTAGTTCCCAAACGCCTCAGGGCAGCCGAGTGCAGAATGCGCGCACGGTCCCTATCGAATGGGCTTCTCCGCGGGTCTTTGGGGTCTTCCAAGAGGAACCGTTCCTTATCGGAGCGGTCGTAATGCCACTGCGCGAAGTGCGCTCCCAGTGCTTCGGGATCAAAATCACGTTCATCAAGCCTGTAATCCACTCTACAAGGCTAGTATGGACCCCAGATAAGCGAAGCATTGCGCGCCAAATACCGGGAGTGCACCCTTGATTGATGACAGCATGATCACCACCACCTTGGTCCATTCGCGCGATACGGGGAAACTGCCCTGGTGGCGGAACACCGTTGTCTGTGATCTTCCGGGCCTACACAGCAAGCAGAGCCTCTCAAGTCTGCGCACAATTCTGAAAGATTTGGCGGAAGGTGGGTTCGAAGCCCTACTGGTGCGCCCCGCCAGCCCCCAGGTCGAAGAAGACGTTGTGTCGCTCCCCGCGTTTGTTGAGGAAGCGCATGCCCAGGGATTGAAGGTACTGGTCCGGGTGTTCTTGCTTCCGTCCGGCGCGGTTCTGTCCGCCCGGGACACGCCACCACAGTTGGGATCGGCAAAAGACATAAAGCGTGTAACCGATCGCATCGTCGGCGCGTTGGAGGCAGGTGCCGATGGTGTGGACCTTGGAACTATTGACCTGAACATCAGGAAGTGGGCACCGAAAAGACAGCAGGCAGCGTTCAGCGCGGCAGTTCAGTCGGCGCTGGCCGAAATTGCAATAACTAATGAGTCGGCCATTCTGGGGGCTGCACTTCCTGCGTTCCCTGAAGAGGAGTTCAGCCGCCACCTTCAAGATGACTGGTTCCACCACTTGCGTTCCAGCCGGATGCTGGAAGTGTCCTGGAATGCTGGAGCACTCCAGGACGCCGTCGTCGCCACCTATCGCGCCCACGACCCACTTGGACACGCAGTCCCTTGGAGGCACGCTTGGCAGAAGTGGTCCCCCTCTGTGGACCATTCTGGTAGCTCTGAAGTTGGTTGGGCGAAGGATGCACCGCAAGCGCGCTATGGCGCCATGAACTTTTTCGCGGGCTCACTTCCGGGGTCGGTGTATCTGCCGTTCCTTTACACGGGGGGTTCGGCGGTCCTCGGTGGAGATTCTGAATCCGACATCGTGCTGGAATATGGGCAGGGCGCCGCGAATGCCTACCGCTCTTTACTGAACCGTGAAATGCTGAATGTTCGCAAGCGTGAGGGTATGGGGACGGCTCCTCTGGCATTCGTTTCGGGCTTGCCTTGGGCTAACAGCAGGGTTTCTGTTCATCTGACCGGCTCCGTGATGGTTGTTCTCAACGTGGATTCAGCCCCGGTGACGGTTCCGCCGGAGCACCGCCTGTTGGTCGCATCCGACGGTGCCATGCCGGCGCCTGGCGGCGGGACCATACTGCCGGCTGAAACGTGTGCGTGGTTCCGCACCGCTGAACCTACGCCACTGGATCCGGGCCAGTACCGCTGACGAATGGCGTCACGCACCGGCCTCGCCCGTAACAAAAGGGGAAGCTCCGCGGCTTCGACACGGTCGAAAGGCACCATGGGCCGGTCTATCTGGGTGTGCCCTAGGCGCGCTAGGTCTTGGTCCACCCCACCCGGGGTCAACGCCATCATCCAGTCTGCAGCCATCTTGTGCAGATCGGGCTCAAGGTAGCCAATCTTCACGACGACAATGTCAAACTGACGCGGGTCCACACCTGCATCTAGGTACTGGCCCAGTTGCGCGTACTGTTCCCGGTTGGAAGTGATTATGAGGTCGAGGGCACCGCTTCTCACCACTGCCGTCAGCCCGCCACGTCCAGAGTCACTCAAGGCCAGCACATGCCCATGGATCGCAACCGGCGGCGCGTTCTTGTCTAGGTGGCCGCCTACCTGTAGGTCGACCTCCCCGCCCTCGCCCCCAATCGCGCACTGCGCGACCGCTGCGGGATCAAGAATGGAGGCGAACAGTGCGCGTCCGGGCGCGGTCTGGAGCCACGTGACCAACTCACCGAGGGCGCTGGTTCCGTCCCCGGCTCCTCCGGCCCCCGGATTGTCTCCCGTGTCCGAAATGAAATAGGGTTTGTCGGCCGCTTCCGCATGTTCTAGGCACTGGCTCATGGAACCGGTGGGCCCAACGAACTCAAACTGGTCGCGCGCGTCCCATATCAGCGCGTAGATTCGCGCGGCAGGTTGTTCACGCGTAGACGTTTTTTCGCCGGGCAGGAGGACTGGGATGTGGATTAGGGACTTCGCCGGACGCCCTCGCCCCGAAACCAGGACGTCGATGAGGTTCCGTGCCGCGCGTTCCCGTGTTTCTTCCACGTCCACGTGCGGCGCCGTCCGGTAGCAGGTCAGCAGGTCGCAGGCGGCAAAGAGCGCGTCGGAGACGTTCCCGTGGAGGTCCAACGCAGCCGAAATCAATGGATCATCCCCGATGGTGGCGCGAACGGAAGTCGCCAAGTCGCCTTCTGCATCCTGCATTCCCACCACGCTCATTGCGCCGTGGATATCGAGTAGGACACCGTCAAGCGGGCCTTGCGCGGCAAGTGCCTCAAGGCCCGCGACGATCTCTGCCTTCCACGCCAAGTAAGCACTGGTCTCCACAGGGCCGCCGGGCAGGGCGCGGGCGTGCAGAACCGGCAGCCACTCCACGCCCTCTGTCAACGACGCATTGTCCATCCACGCATACCTGCGAAGAAGCGCCTGCCCGCGGGTTACCTCAAAGTCTTCCGCCACGGAAACGTCCGGCGTGAACGTGGAGCTTTCGATATGGATGCCGCAGATTGCGACCCGAAGTTTTGCGCTCATGACCAGAAGCACTACCGCAACTGGATCACGCTATTGCGCCACGTTGTCAGGAAAGCCGCTTCAGGAAGAAGAACTCTGAGAACCCGTCTTCCTCCGATGAATAGCCACCCACCTGCTCATATCCTAGGCTCCGGTAGAACTGGGGGCCCTGCCAGTCGAAGCTGTCAAGGCGGATCATGTTGGCACCCAAGTTGCGGGCTTCCACCTCCAGCGCCTCCATCAGGGCACGCCCCAGCCCTTGGCGCCTGTACGCTTCATCCACGAAGAGGCTGGAGACGTACATGATCCTGAAACTGGTCATCTCCGCGTCCAGCCCTGCGATTAGCACCCCGTTTTTCTCTATCCCTAAGCGCACTTTGTCGCGGCGCGGCAGTGGGAACCGTTCGTAGTCGTAGAGTTCCAGGCGTTGCATCACGTCCTCAACCTGTGCCTCACTGAGCGGAACGATCTTCATATCGGCGTCCATAATGTGACTCTCCTTTGCGTCGCATATGCACCGCCAACCCTAGCCGGTGATGCTGGCCCTAATCTCTTCCACTGTTGGCTGTCCCGGGGCGCTGGCTTGCGTGCCCCTTGCGAATGTGAAGGCCGAGATCCTGGCGGACTCCCCCAGCCTGGTCCCCATACCCAGTGGCCCCATGCCGATTACGACACTGGGGATCTCAATATTCTGGACCGCCCAACGTTGCAGTGACAACACCATCTCAAGGTCCCGCTGCCCCGTGACCATCCACGCGACCTTCCCAACCGCCGCGCCAAGGTCGACCATGTGCTCCAGAAGCTGCTTCGTGACACCCGTTGAGGGTCCGGAAGTGAAGTCGTGAAAAGATGCCACGACCGGCACGGAATCCGCCAGTTCGCGAACCAACTGTGCGGAGCCCGGGATGGAAATCTCCACATCCACCAAGTCCGCGAAACCGGCCGCACTCAACAGGGCCTGACGGTACTTGTCCGCGTTCGAGAACGCGAAGTTACCGCCATCAGCATCCGTGCGGTAGGTGGCCAGTAGTGGCAAGGAGAACTTCTCCCGCATTTCTTGGGCGAGGGCGGCCTTCTGGTCCTCACTCACCGCATCATCCAGGAAGTCTAGGCGCCACTCCACGAGGTCGGCCCCGGCTTCTGCGGCGGCTTCCCACTGGGTTCGGCAATCCTGAATGGTGCGGCCCACAACTGGCACGGCAACGCTCACGTTTTCCGTATTGAAATGGATCCGCATGTTTATCCTCCGTCGCCGCCGTCACTGTCATCTAGGCCCGCGCGCTCACGCTCATCCAGATACTGACTATCTAACCAGCCGTGAGGCAGATGCGGTTTGCGTGATCCTCCCTTGCGGCCACGGTTCCTCTGTGCAACAGGCGGAAACTCTTGGGAAAGGTCGAGGGCCATCAGCCTCTCCTCCAGTTCCTCCAGCGTGGAAACCAAGTTGAGGTCGCGCCTTGCCTGCCCACCGACGGCAAACCCACGCAGGTACCAGCCCACGTGTTTGCGTAGTTCCCGCATTGAGCGGGCTTCGATCCCATCGAATGCGACAGCCAGCCGCGCGTGCTCCATCAGGGTTTGGGCCACGCCCCTCAAGGTTGGCGGCTGCGGTGCGGGCAGACCCCACATAGCGGCCGCTATCTCTTGGAACAGCCAGGGGCGCCCCTGACAACCACGCCCAATGACAACGGCATCGCAACCTGTTTGGTCCATGATTTCGAGGGCGTCTTCGGCGCAGAACACGTCACCATTACCGAAAACCGGGATGTCCAGCATCTCTTTCAGTTCGGCGATGTACGGCCAGCGTGCGGCACCTGAGTAGTACTGCTCCTGCGTACGCGCGTGCAGTCCCACGCCAGCCACACCTTGGTTGCGTGCAATCTTTGCCGCGTCGAACATCGTGATGTGGTCGTCGTCTATACCGATGCGCATCTTGATGGTTACCGGAATGGTCCCCGGGGTCGGCGCTGCTGCGTCCGCGGCCCTTACCACGCTTCGCACGATGTCCTCAAAAAGATCCCTCTTCCAAGGGATCGCAGCACCCCCACCTTTACGGGTCACTTTCGGTACCGGGCACCCGAAGTTCAAGTCGATGTGGTCCGCTAGGCCCCTCTCCACCAGCATGGTGGTTGCCGCACCCAGCGTCTCCGGGTCCGTCCCGTAGAGCTGGATGGAGCGGACCGGGTCCTCCTCGTCCGGGGCGACCATGGCCCACGAGCTCTCATTGCCTTCCACAAGGGCGCGCGCCGTAACCATCTCATTCACAAACAGGCCGCCTGGGGCAACCAGAGAGTCCCGCGCATCATTTGTTGCCGTGCGCGGCAGTCCGCGTCCGGCGAAGTTCCGGCACACCCTGCGGAACGCCTGATCCGTGACACCGGCCATTGGCGCCAAAACCACGGGTGTATCAACGCGGATGGGACCCAGCTGCACGGGAGCCGGCCCAGTCATGTCGTCCACGCCCTCGCCCCCCTCATTACTCAACACAAGCCGAAGAATAGAAAACGCGCCCAAAGAATCTATGGGCGCGTCTTCCTGCTCTGCAAGTCAGACTACGTCTAGGCGCTCCAGCAGCCAGGTACGCAGTTCCGCGATGGGAATACGCACCTGCTCCATGGTGTCGCGCTCTCGAATGGTGACCGCGTGGTCCTCCAGGGAGTCAAAGTCGTAGGTGACGCAGAACGGCGTGCCAATCTCATCCTGGCGGCGGTAACGCCTGCCAACCGCCCCCGTCTCGTCATACTCCACGTTCCACAGTTCACGCAGTTCCTGTGCCAATGCGCGCGCGGGAACCGCCAGCTCTTCCTTCTTTGAAAGAGGCAGAACCGCAACCTTCACCGGAGCCAAACGCGGGTCCAAACGCAGAACGATACGCTTGTCCACGCCGCCCTTCGTGTTGGGTGCTTCATCCTCTGAGTAGGCCTCAATGAGGAACGCCATCAGGGAGCGGGTCAAACCAGCCGAAGGCTCAACTACCCACGGCGTCCACCGCTCATTCTTCGCCTGGTCAAAGTAGTCAAGGCGCTTGCCCGATGCTTCGGAGTGAGTACCAAGGTCGAAGCCCGTGCGGTTTGCAATGCCTTCAAGTTCGCCCCACACGGAGCCCTGGAAGCCAAATGTGTACTCAATGTCCACGGTTCGCTTGGAGTAGTGGGAGAGCTTCTCCTGCGGGTGCTCATACAGGCGCAGGTTGTCGCGCTTCAACCCCAAGTCCACGTACCAGTTGATCCGTTCCTGGATCCAGTATTCGTGCCACTCTTCGTCCGTGCCTGGCTCAACGAAGAACTCCAACTCCATCTGCTCAAACTCACGCGTGCGGAAAATGAAGTTGCCCGGGGTGATCTCATTGCGGAAAGACTTACCGATCTGAGCGATACCGAACGGCGGCTTCTTACGCGCAGAAGTCATCACGTTGTCAAAGTTCACGAAGATACCCTGAGCGGTTTCGGGGCGCAGGTAGTGCAGACCCTGTTCATCATCAACCGGTCCCAGATAAGTCTTCAGCAGCCCGGAGAACGCACGCGGCTCAGTCCACTGCCCACGCGTCCCACAGTCCGGGCAGGCGATGACAGTCATTTCGACGTCCGCTTCAGGAATGTCGTGCTTCTCCGCATACTGCTCCACCAGCTGGTCCTGACGGAACCTGTGGTGACAGGAGGTGCACTCAATCAGCGGATCGGTGAACGCCTCAATGTGTCCCGATGCGTGCCACACGGCAGTGGGGAGGATGACGGAGGAGTCCAAGCCCACCACGTCTTCACGCATGCGCACCATGGTCTTCCACCACTGCCGCTTGATGTTTTCCTTCAGCTCAACGCCCAGTGGCCCGTAGTCCCACGCGCTGCGAGTGCCGCCGTAGATTTCTCCGGCCGGAAAAACGAAACCGCGCCTCTTTGCCAGGTTGATTACCGCATCCAACGTGGAGGTCTCTTTAGCCACGCAACTCTCCTTCAAAGTTCTTGAGTTTCAGCCTGCCATTCTAGTCTCCCGAAGAATGACAACCTACTCCCCTTCCATTAGGCAGCCCCGTGTGTGGGCAGATGCACTCCGGGCGAGGGCGCCGCCGCCACTATTTGACAATCATTCTCAGTAAGCCCGAAGCTTGGAATATGACAACATCGCAGGCTCCCGCGGTTGTACGGGTGCATGACCTTGACGTTGGGTATAGAAACCACGTCGTTCTTCACGACCTCGACCTCAGCATTGGGGTTGGGGAATGCGTGGCTGTGACTGGCAATAATGGCTCGGGGAAATCCACTTTACTGAAGGCACTGATCGGAACGATCCCGCTGATGCACGGCTCAGTTGATCTGCTTGGCTACACGCGCCACGCGGACAAGGAAAGCACCGGCACCCCGCCCTGGTACAAGGTCGGTTACGTCCCGCAAAGACTGGCGTCAGCTGGTGGAATTGAGTCCACGGTCCAGGAGGTTGTCCAGTCGGGGCTCCTTGGCACCGGGCATCTTCGTCCCCCACGCGACGCCAAGGCGCGCGTCAAGGAGGCGCTTGGGCTGGTGGGTATGGTGCACCGACTGAAGGAGCCGTTCCAGAATCTTTCCGGGGGCCAACAACAGAGGGTTCTCATTGCGAGGGCGCTGGTGCGAAAACCCCAGTTGATCCTGCTGGATGAGCCTCTGACCGGCTTGGATGAGCACAACCGTTACCGGCTTCGCGAAATCTTGGCGGAGCGGAAAGCCGCGGGCTGCACGGCCGTCCTCGTTCTCCATGAGCTGGGGGAACTGAAACCCCTGATATCCCGCGAGGTGCGTATCGCCGGTGGTCACATCGTCCACGACGGCCCCTGCACGCATGAACGTCACGATGACGGCGTGCTCTGGTGGGATCACGGGTTGGACGAGGACGGGGAGCGCTACGATGCTTGATCTCTTACTTTCACCAATGTTCCTCCGCTCATTCCTGGCCGCTCTGCTGGTTGGCGTGTCGGCCCCGGTGGTTGGCACCTATCTTGTGCATAGGCGCCTTGCAATGCTGGGTGACGGAATCGGTCACGTAGCACTCACCGGTGTTGCCGTCGGCTGGCTTGTCGGGTCTATCGCGAATATAACGCCAATCGACCGATTTGCGGTGCCGGGGGCAATCGCGGCTTCCGTGGGGGCCGCAGTCATCATTGAGCTGGTGCGCAGGTCGGGACGAACTTCGGCTGACGTCGTCCTCGCCCTCCTCTTCTACGGTGGGATCGCGGCGGGCGTGGTGCTGATCGGACTGGCGGGCGGTTCCTCAACCCAGTTGAACTCCTACCTGTTCGG
This sequence comes from uncultured Actinomyces sp., assembly GCA_964344825.1. GTDB lineage: Bacteria > Actinomycetota > Actinomycetes > Actinomycetales > Actinomycetaceae > Scrofimicrobium. The sequence goes on along the minus strand of CAYFOT010000014.1, from coordinate 21,119 downwards.
TTCGCTGGCGACAGTGAGCACCCCTGACCTGATACTCATTGCGGGGATGGCGGTATTCATTTTCGTGATCGGGATTGGGCTGCGCCCCCTGCTGTTCTCCGTGACGAACGATGAGGATTTCGCGATCGCGTCCGGGCTGCCCGTGAACGCGCTGTCCATGCTGACTGCGGTGATGTCGGCGGTGACGGTGGCGGTGTCGATGCGGGTCGTGGGTGCACTCTTGGTTTCCGCGATCATGGTTATCCCGATTGCGACGGCCCAACTTTTCGCGAAGTCGTTCCGCTCCACGATGTATAGCGGGATGGCGATCGGGGCTGCGGTCGCAGTGATCGGCTTAGCGATCACGTTCCAGGTGGATGTGTCGCCCGGTGCGATGATCGTCGTCCTCGCCATCATCGTGTATGCCAGCGTGTTCGTGGTTCGCTCCATTATGGAACGCGGCAAGAGACTCAAGCACCGGCGGGATGTGCATCCGTGAGTGCGGGAGGACGGGGTCGCGGGCAAACCCGAATGTCGAAGCAACGCCGCGAAGTCATGGATAACCTGGCGAAGCATCCTGTGTTTCGCAGCGCCCAAGATGTCCATGCGTCGTTGGCCCTGTCGGGAAGCCGCACGGGCCTAGCGACGGTGTATAGGAACCTTCAGGTGCTGGAGGAGGCCGGGCAGATCGACGCGTTGAGAAGCCGCAGCGGCGAAATGCTGTACCGGATATGTGAAGCCGAAGAACACCACCACCATCTTGTTTGTACGAAATGTGGACGGGCAGAAGAGGTGGAGCTAGACGGAATGGAGCAGGCCATACAAGACTTGGCGGTAAGTCATGGCTATGAACTCTTAGATCACACGTTGGAGTTGGTAGGCGTGTGTAGGCAATGTAGAGATCTGCTTTAGGGAGATAACTGATGCCAAGTTGGGCTCAATCGGGGTTACCGTTGGTCGCGTTCTTGCTGTTCGTGGTGTTTTTCCGCGCGCAAGCGACATACTGGCTGGCACGGTCTGTTCCCACTGCCGTGTCCAAGTGGGGGCCGGAGTCTAAGCGTTTCGCGAAACTGGCGGCGTGGGTTGACGGGCCCGTTCCAGCAAAGGGAACCGCGATTCTTGAGCGTTGGGGCATCGTTGCCATCCCACTTTCTTTCCTGACAGTGGGCCTACAGACGGCTGTGCTGGCCGGTTCTGGCCTTCTGCGCATGAACTGGGCGAAGTTCACCATCGCGATGCTCCCGGGGTGCGTGGCGTGGGCATTCTTGTACGGATTCGGCCTTCTGGCGGTTTGGACCGCGGTGATCAGGGCCGTTGCCGGGAACGTGTGGGCGTGGGCGGGCCTAATCGCCTTGGTCGGAGTGGTCGCGGTTGTCTCCCAGAGGCGGCGTATACGCCGTGCGGCACTGATGACGGTGGGCGTGGCGGACTAGATCCGGCCCTCCGGCCACCGGTGGCGTTACCGTCCTGTGTCGCGCCGGATCCCCCACACGCCCATCGCGGCAAATACTCCACACCACGGCGCCAAGTCCTGAGAGAACCGACCCAACTGATCCAACGGGATGGTCAGCCCCGCACCAAACGCAGATAGCACGACGATGGCTGAGCTTGCAGCCGCCCGATCCCCTGGGCCCGCTCCAAACTGACACTTGCCGCGAACGACGATGTCGTCATCAGCACGCCAAACAACGCCATCGTCAGCAGAATCTGGGCCGCCACATTCCCGTTACCATTTCCGACGGGGTAGTCAGAGTAGTCCTGATTGGCGCCAAACATCAGATACATCAAGCTGGGCAGGGCGAGGGCGAACCCGACATTGAACGGGTTCAGAAGAACCTGCGTAAACGATACCCACGCTAGGCGCGCTGAGCCTTTACTGGGCCGCACAGTCGGCTTAGCGGTCGCGATCACTTCTTTTGTCAGTGCCTCAGTCATCATTCTCCCGCCGGTCAGCACTCGGATTGTCCAGCGCGATTTCGGTGAAAATGTCCTCCAGTGAAGCGTCCGTTATCCGTAGGTTCGCAGCGCCTGGCACATCCAGCACCAGCCGCGCCACCGCGTCAAGGTCGCGTCCGTGGACCGTCAGAACGCCCTCGCCCCATTCACATTGGTGACCGTTCTTTTCCAGGGCGGGCCGCACCTTGTCGTACGACGCCCTCGACATGTCAATCGTGAGGGTGACGCGCCCACGCCTCATCAAAACTGACGTGGGAGCGTCTGCTGCTACCTGGCCGGCACGCATGATGACGGTGCGGGCCGCGACAGACTCTGCCTCAGCCAAATAGTGCGTGGCAAAAACGATGGTTCGGCCACTGCCTGCGGAGTCAGCCATGACCTGCCAAAACTCTTGGCGGGCAGTAGGATCCATGCCGGCGGTTGGTTCGTCTAGGAACAGGACCAGGGGGTTCGGGAGGAGCGCCAGCGCTAGGCGGACCCTTTGCTGCTAACCGCCGGAGAGCTTGGAGATCTTCCGCGACGCTGAACGAGCAAGTCCCGTGCTTTCAATCACCCCACCCACCGGCGCCGCATTGTCGTAGAAGCCGTGGAACAGGTTCAGCATCTGACCGACCTTGAGGTCCAATGGCAGCGCACCGGTTTGGTTGACCACGCCGACCAGGCCACGCGATATTGCCTGTGTGGGGGTGAAACCCAGGAGGCTGGTTGAGCCGCGCTGGGGGCGCTGCAGACCAAGCACGAGGTCCAGGAACGTAGTTTTCCCCGCACCGTTGGGGCCTAGGAGCGTAACGACCTCTCCCTGATCAATCTGCAGGCTCACATCCTTCACCACCTGCACGTCGCCGCGGAAAGTCATGGACACGTTCTGCGCCAGGACCGCTGGCGGCACTTTCGCGGCGTTCACGCCGTGGTACCGTCCGTTGATACCGCGTCCACGGCCCCACCGTAGCGGCGGTCGCGGCTCCGGAAGGCTTCAAGCCTTTCCCACAGCTGTTTGCGTCCGAAGTCCGGCCACGCTTCAGGCACGAAATCCAGTTCGGCGTACGCGAGCTGCCACAGGAGGAAGTTGGAGATCCGTGCCTCTCCCGATGTGCGGATCAGCAGGTCGACGTCCGGGACATCCGGTGCGTAGAGGTGGGACGCCAAATCCGCTTCTTTGATCGAGGACGGTTTGCGTTTCCCCGCCGCAACCTCTTCGGCAAGGCTCCGTGCGGCGTCCGCGATCTCCGCGCGTCCCCCGTAGTTCACGCAGAGTAACAGTTGCGTTCCCGTGTTGTGTTTTGTCTTTTCCTCCGCGGTTTTGAGCTCCTTGATGACCGATTTCCATAGGCGTGGGCTGCGTCCAACCCACCGGACCCGGACATTCCATGAGTCCAGCCGGTCGGTGTGCTTGCGGATTACGTCCCGCGAATAGCCCATGAGGAAGCGCACCTCAGAGGGGGAACGTTTCCAATTTTCTGTCGAGAACGCATACATCGACAGGTACTTCACGCCCGCCTCCGAGGCCCCCGCGACGGTGTCCATGAGAGACAACTCCCCTGCCTTGTGCCCTTCCGTGCGGGGCAGCCCGCGGGCATTCGCCCATCTCCCGTTCCCGTCCATGATCACCGCAACGTGGCGGGGCACCTTCCCCAAAAGATCCGGTGGAACCGTATGTGCGCCGGCGCCCGGGGCGGCCAACTGTTGGCTTTCGGTGTCTGTCATTTTTAGACCTCACTGACGCTGGCAAATGGGAGTGACTTCAGTCGTTGTTCAAGCTGCCATTGGATCCATGATCCGGACAGGTCGAGGGCGTCTTGACGCAATCCGACAGGCGCGCGTTCCGCCAACGGCCAGTCCGCATGTAGGAGCGCATCCATCAGGCGAAGCACGTCAGGTTCAACACGAAGGACTTCAAACGTGGCGCACTCAGAACAAATGGCGCCACCGTTTTCCGCTGATATCTGGTGGTGCCACCCCTTATCTCCGCAGACGGCGCAGGCCCCAAGCGTGGGCTGCCAGCCTTCAATGGAGGCACTTCGCAAGAGATATGAGGCGGCCGCAAGCGCTGGTGTCCTAGTGCCCGAAGCCATCGCATGCAGTGCACCGTGGAGCAACGCAAACTGTTCGGGAGAGGGTAACTCTTGACCCTCAGTGATCTTTTGTGCCGCTTCAATCATGAGCTTCGCGTTCGTGAAGGCCCCGTATTGTTCGGTGAGGGCAGCGGAGTACGGGCGGATGGTTTCTGCCTGTGTGAGCGTGTGGAGGTCCCCGCGTCCGCGGTGGACCTGAACGTCGACAAGGTTGAAAGATTGTAGGCGGGCACCAAACTTGGATGATGTTCGACGCACACCTTTTGCGACGGCGCGGAACTGCCCGGTCTGTTCACCGAGGAGAACGAGGATCCGGTCGGCTTCACCCAGTTTGTAGGCACGAAGGACGATCACCTTGTCGCGGAACGTCCTGATCACTCAGACATCCTCTCACTGAGCGCGCCGGTTAAGCGTCATCCCCGGCCCGTTATTTTTGGGCCGGGGAGGCATTCGCCTTCTAGCGAAGTGCCCTGTTCAGGGCGGAGATGATTGCCTTGTATGAGGCACGTGCGATCGAAGAGTCGATGCCGACACCCCAGACGGTTTGCCCATCGACCTGTGCTTCGATGTAGGCCGCGGCATTCGCCCCGCGTCCCGCGCTCATTGCGTGCTCAGAGTAGTCCAGCACCTTGAAGTCGTGTCCCATGTCTCTAACCCCCTGGACGAAGGCTGCGATGGGACCGTTTCCTTGGGCGGAAAGCACAATTTGCCTGCCGTTATCGAAGACCTCTGCGCGAAGCGTTGCGCCGTCATCATCGGACGTGACGGAAGTGCGGCCCAGTACGTAGCGCCCCCATGGCTCCAGTCCTTCGGCTGCGTCAGTTGGCAAGTACTCATCGGCGAATACAGACCACATCGTATCCGCGTCCACTTCTCCGCCAACCTTCTCTGAGTGGCCCTGAACGATCTTCGAGAACTCAATCTGCAGGCGTCGCGGCAACTCCAAGGAGTGCACGGCGGACATCATGTATGCGACCCCGCCCTTACCGGACTGGGAGTTGACGCGAACAACGGCCTCATAGGTCCTGCCAACGTCATGCGGGTCTATCGGCAGATAGGGGATCTCCCAGTAAACGTCGCGCTCAGACTCTACTTCGGCCAGCTTCGCGTCGCGAACAGCAAAGCCCTTACGGATCGCATCCTGGTGGGACCCAGAGAAGGATGTGTAGACCAAGTCACCCGCGTAAGGCGCCCTGGCGTGAACGTCCATTCCCGTGCAGTACTCCACTGTCCTGCGAACATCATCGATGTCGGACAGATCAATCTGAGGATCTACACCCTGCGTGTACAGGTTCAGCGCCAAAGTGATCAGGTCGACGTTTCCGGTGCGCTCCCCGTGCCCAAACAGGCATCCTTCAACACGGTCCGCACCTGCCAGCATCGCCAACTCCGCGGAACCAACCGCGGTGCCACGGTCGTTGTGGGGGTGGACTGAGAGGGTGACGAACTCTCTGTTGGGGAGGTTCTGCGACATCCACTCCACCTGGTCCGCATAAACGTTAGGTGTTGAGCGCTCAATGGTGGCGGGCAAGTTCAGGATGATCTCCCTGTCGGGACCCGGCTGCCACACGTCCATGACGGCCTTGCACACTTCCAAGGCAAACTCAGGTTCCGTGTCGATGAAGATTTCCGGAGAGTACTCATATCCGAAGATCGTGTCATCCCCCAGGATGCGCTCTGCGTCTTCCATGACCTTGCGCGTTCCCTCAACTGCCAGCGCAATGGTTTCTTCCTTACCGTTTCGGAAAACTACCTCACGGAACAACGGCGACGTCGCATTGTAGAGATGGACGGTCGCACGCTTGAAGCCGACTAGGGACTCCACCGTCCTAGTAATAATCTCCGGGCGGGACTGCGTCAGCACTGAAACTGTCACGTCATCCGGCACTGCACCGTCGTCCACCAGCGAGCGCACAAAGTCGAAGTCCGTCTGGGACGCGGCAGGGAAGCCGATCTCTATTTCCTTGTACCCCATCTCCACCAAGAGGTCGAACATCAGTCGCTTACGGGCCGGGTCCATGGGTTCGACCAGCGACTGGTTGCCGTCACGCAGGTCGGTGGACAGCCAACGCGGAGCCTTCTTGATCTCTTTGTTGGGCCACTGCCGGTTGTGCCTGATGGGCGGATTTGTTATTGAGAATGGGCGGTACTTGGCCACAGGCATATTGGATGAGGCCTGGTAGTTCGCGGGACCACTGGTGATCATTATTCTGTCCTTCACTACTGCTGAGATACCGATCGGAACATCACAACTCCGCGGCGCGTCTTCCGATCTGGATCAGGCGTCGCCGCGGCAGCTAAGCAGGAGTGCAAATGTGGTCACGGTCGCAATCTAACGCCATTTGCATCTCCGACGCAAACACCGGTCATGATGTGGTTGATTCTCCGATGCGCGCCAAATGCTTTTTCCGCCAACGCGAATGCTGTTTGCGCCACCTGGTGATCTCCATCGTGTACTGCGTGACCGAATCGGAAGACAGGGTCAGCAACATAAGAATCGCTAACCCAATGTGGATCAGACCGGTTTGCGAATCCACCTTGAAGTCGCGCTGCACCCACGCGACGAAATATGCCAACACACTGGCGCCGTAAGCCACCATTATGGCTTCGCGCGCCCAATACCTACCGAAAAACAGCGCGATCGGCGTGATCATCGTCAGACCCAGCAGCAGAGAAGTGGTCATGGGAGACATAGAATCGCCAACCACCAGGGAGCGGGCGCCAACCACCAAACCCGCCACCACTACAACTGCCGTCATGTACAGGGACAGGGGCCTGGGGGTCCGTTTCAGGAACTGCCAGATGTTCTTCGCCTTTGCGGGGTCCTTGCGTTTGGGTTTCGGAGGAAGGACGGCCGGCGGAATACTTGCAGGGATCTCACAGACCTCCACTATCGGGAGGTTGCCGTCGGTGTGCACCATGTCCCCACCACCATTGCGGGCATGGAAGGCGGTGGAGAACTTCGTAATCCATGCGACCTTCAGGTCTGGATCCACAGCCTCCACCGAAGAGATTGTGAAATCCCGTTCCTTGTCGATGTCCCCCGAAATGGAGTGGGTGACTTGGAACGTGAACAGTGACAGGCGCACCCCCTGGTCAAAGGCGGCTGCCGCCAACCAGTCCACCGTCTTACCGCCGGGCAGTGGCCAGTCTTCTGGGCACTTCCAAAACCGAATGTGGTGACGCTGGCTAGCGCTCTTGCCGACATCCATCTGGTAGGCGAAGTCCTGCTTACGCCCAAACAGAAAAAGCGGGGACACCGGCGCGTCTGGATAGGGTTTGCGCAGCAGAACTGAACGTATTATCCCCAGTGAAGATTTGAGGTTTACCGGGGCCGAAAGCACCCAGCCGGCATCCTGCATCAGCCGGTGAATATTGTCTTCCGGGCCATCCCACGCCATATTCACTACGTCGCCTAGGATCCCGGTGTCGGTGCGTGCGCGTCCGATGAAATAGTCCGGTATGAACACGGATGTAGCCAACTTGAACAGCCGCGGCAAGAAAATGTAGGCGATCGTCGCCCATAGCAGTATCAAATACAGGCTGAGGAACCACTGCACCCCGCGGGTATCCAGCATCGCCAGGAGAACCATCCACACAGCCGCGAACCCCGCAACTAAGAAGAAAAAGGTGTTTATCACGCTGGCAAAAGCGAGTCGCCGGTTGCGCTTGCGGTGCGCCTCCCTAGCTTGTGCACCTTCCGTTTGGCTACCCACGCCCTCCATGTTAGAAGCCGAAGCGAGCCAAGATCTTCGGATCAGTCTGCCAGTTCTTCGCGACCGTCACATGAAGGTGCAGGTAGACGCGGCGCCCCAAAAGCTCTTCAATCTGGCGCCTTGAGTTCGTCCCAATCTCCTTGAGCCGGGCCCCACCCTTGCCAATAATGATTGCTTTCTGGCTGTCTCTTTCAACGTAGATAGTCACGTGAACGTCCAGCACACCGGGGCGGTCCCCCTTCTGGGGCCGCTCAATTATCTCAGTCACCTGCACGGCCACAGAGTGCGGCAGTTCGTGATGCACGCCCTCCAAAGCGGCCTCACGGACAAACTCTGCAATCAGAGTTTCCTCCGTCTCCTCCGTTATCTCATCCTCAGGATAAAGCGGCGGCGACACCGGCATTTGCGCGACCAGCACGTCGATCAGGCGCTCCAAGTTCTCCCCTGTCCTCGCACTTACCGGGACAATTGCATCCCATGAATCCAGAGCGCTAATCTCTAGCAGATGCTCCGCCAAGCGGGTCTTGGAAACCTCATCCATCTTCGTTGCGACCGCGATCCGCTTCCCACCCCCGTGAGCGGATTCCCGCGTGATGTACCGGTCCCCCGGACCCACCTTCTGGTCCGCTGGGAAACACACCAGGACCGCATCCACGTCCACCAGCGCTTCCTGAACCATTTCATTCAAGCGCTTACCAAGGAGGGTGCGAGGGCGGTGGAAACCCGGCGTATCCACAATCACCAGCTGCCCATTTGGCCTCTGCACGATCCCGCGGATGTTGTGCCGCGTCGTCTCAGGCCGGTTCGACGTTATCGCGACCTTGTGCCCAACCATGGCGTTGGTGAGCGTCGATTTGCCGACATTGGGACGCCCAACCACCGCGACGAAACCAGCGCGGAAATCCTTCTCTTCACCGTTGTCCACGTTGGGCCTCTTCCCTTAGAACGATCAACTACTTACCCCTCATCGTCCCACAAAGCGGGGTCACTCTCCCCGCGACACCTGGGGTCCATCATCGTATGCGCGGGAGACGTACGCACTCAGTACCCTTCGGCGCCGCCCCGTAGCCTCGCCTGCCACAACAGCCACGTCGCCGATTATGGCGTGCGCTCCGGGCAGCGGCACTTTACCGATCGCCTTGGAGAGGAGTCCGCCTACGGAGTACACATCGTCCTCGTCCACCTCCACGTCCAACAGTTCCTCAAGATCATCAATCGGGTGCGACATGGGCACCAGCCACCGCCCGGGTGCCACCTCTTCGGGGACAGGCATATCCTGATCATGTTCGTCGACCAGTTCCCCGACCAACTCCTCCAGAATGTCCTCAACCGTGACTAGGCCAGCAATCCCGCCGTACTCATCTACCACTAGGGCCAGGTGGACGTTCGTTGACTGCATGACGCGCAGTTCATCGTCCGCCAGCTTCATTTCCGGAACGAACGCGGCCGCCCTGGCGATGTCGCGGACTTCTATTTCCATGGCGTCCTCGCCCTTCAGCGACCTACGCGCCACGTCCTTCATGTAGAGCACACCCTGGACGTCGTCCAGGGACTTACCGACCACGGGCAGACGCGAATACCCACACTCAACGAATTGTTCGAGGGCGTCTTTAGCCGACTCCTCCCCACGAATCACAACCATCTCCCCGCGCGGCACCATGACTTCCCCAACGCGTGTCTGCCCCAGCTCAAAGACAGAACGCAGAATCTTCCTGTCCTCATCTTCCAAGCTGGCGGCGCTACCGTCTTCCGCGACCTCATCGACCAGCTCACGGAGCTCATCAAGGGCGGCCAAACGAACGTCCGGCGCCGTGGCAAGACGTTCAGAATAGGGGCGAGGGCGTCTGTTCCACGGGCCCGTCATCATGGACAGCGTCGTACGTGCACCCAGAAGCGCTACACCTACGTAGCGCGACCCGGCCAGCAGACGTGCCTGCAAGCCAACGGCCGCCAACTGTATTGTCCCCGCGATCGCGAGGCACGCTAGGAGAACACCCCACCACGGCCACCCCACCTGCCACAGCCCAGCCGACAAAACCCATGTCAGAGTGACCATGCCAATGGTTTGGAAAACCGCCCTCGGCCCCACCAGAGTCCAGCCGCTCTCCCTGCGCTGGGAGACAACCTGAAACAGTGCCTTCGCGCCGCGACGCCCGGACTGAACTAAGTCCTCCGCGTAGGCCAAGGTCATTCGCGCGATAGCGACGTCAACCGTTCCGATCCACATCGCAACGAAAATCGCGCCCACACCGATCACCGCGAAAAGGACCGCGATGGACGGCTCCAACTGAAGAAGGTCGGCGGTCACTTCTGCGACAGGAAAGTCAGGAGGAGCTTCCGCTGCAACGCGAACATGGCCTCCTCATCCTCAAGTTCAGCGTGGTCGAACCCAAGAAGATGAAGGATCCCGTGGGTCGCTAAGAGCAGCATTTCCTCCACGTCAGAATGGCCAGCGGCGGCTGCCTGCCGCTTCGCCACCGACGGACAAATACAAATGTCACCCAGGGTACCCGGAGCCGTGACATGATCGGGGCGCCCCGGCTTCAACTCATCCATCGGGAAACTCATCACGTCTGTCGGCCCCTCAAGGTCCAACCACCGCACATGCAGGTCAGCCATGGGCTCTTCGTCAATGAACAAAATTGCCAACTCAGAATCGGTGGAGACGTGCATCTGAGTCAGCACAAAGTCCGCAAGATCAGCGAACTCCGCCAAATCAATCTGCACCTCAGTCTCATTGAGAACCTCAACGGCCACGTTTTCCTCCTCGGTTAGAACCCCCGGAACCACGGTAGGCACCCTGCCGACCACCGCTCTTCGGATGGGCTGCATCCCAATCCTCATACGCATCCACAATGTCCGCAACGATTTTCGTTCGAACAACATCGGAACTAGTCAGGTAACAGAACTTCACGCCGGCGACGTCACGGAGCACTTCCTCAGCCTGCGTCAGACCACTCACCTGGCCAGCCCCCAAGTCCACCTGCGTGACGTCACCGGTGACCGCCAGTTTCGACCCGTGCCCCAGTCGCGTAAGGAGCATCTTCATCTGCGCCGGCAACGTATTTTGGGCCTCATCCAAAATCACAAACGCATCATTCAGAGTGCGCCCACGCATGTAAGCCAGGGGCGCCACTTCAATGGCACCCGCCTCCATAAGCCGCGCCATTTCGCCATCTTCCAAAAGATCCTGGAGCGCATCGTAAAGGGGACGAAGATACGGGTTGATCTTCTCCGTGAGGGAACCCGGCAGGTAGCCCAGGTTCTCTCCTGCCTCCACGGCAGGTCGGGTTAGGACAAGACGACGCACCTTACCGGAAAGCAGTGCCTCCACAGCCTTGGCCATAGCCAAATACGTCTTACCCGTTCCCGCAGGCCCAATCCCAAACGTAATCTGATAATCCTCAAGCGCATCCAAATACTGCTGCTGGCCCGGCGTCTTCGCGCGAACATACTTCCCTTTTACCCCAAGGGCAGCCCTATCCGTTGGCGCTGCCGGAACGCGCAAAATCTCCACGGCCCGGCCAACCGTTGCAGGGTCCAGTGCCGAACCGGCACGCGCTGAATCCGTGATCTCATTCAGGATTCCGCTCACCAACGGGACTTGGTCCGCAGGGCCAGACACATGAATCGTCCGGTCGTCAAACCAAATCCTCACATCCGGGAAGCCCTTTTCGATGGCCCGCAAAGACTGATCTGACGGGCCACTCACCATGATCATGTCTACGCCGTCCGGGATCTCAACCGTCTCCACAGAAACCCTTGCACCCTCACGCCTGAAACTTGCCATCTGTTACCACCGCTCCATCTCTACATTGAGCGCGACCAACGCCGCCGGACCCGCAGTAGAAGAACGCATCACGTTGTTCCCCATCCGCACGATCACCGCACCGGCCCCTTCGAACGACACCAATTCGTCATCGGTTATCCCACCCTCTGGCCCGACAACCACCACGATCGACGGAAGGTCCCGCAGCGACGATTGTGTTTCCATGACACGCGAAAACGTGTCAAGACCAGATTCGTGGGCGACTAAGACGAGTGCACCGCCCTCGACCATCCCCCGTATCTTCTGAACCAGTTGCGCAGTCGTCACCGCGGGCGACACTTGAGGCACCCAGGCCCTACGCGCTTGCTTCGCGGCGGCATCAAGTACGCGCTGCCAGCGCTGCACACCGGTCGCGGACTTCTTCCCATCCCACCGTGCGACGCACCGCTTTGCCTGCCAGGGCACCACCTTGTCGACACCGACCTCAGTCGCAGTTTCTATGGCCTGTTCGTCCCGGCCACCCTTCGCAAGGGCCTGCACCAAGATGAGCGAGGGCGAAGCCTCCGCCTCCTGTAGCGCGGCCGTCACTTCGGCCTGGAAACCGTGAGGCCCTCCAGCGCGCACTGTGGCGGCAACACGTAGCCCGCGCCCGTCTACAAGGTCCAGGGACTGCCCCTCTCTTAGTCGCATCACCTTCTGGGCATGAAACGCCTCTTGGCCCACCAGCGAGACAACACTCCCAACCGCAGCGTCCACAAGACGCACCGTGCCACCTGCTGCTTCCACGGTCGGGCAAATAAAGACGGGGTTACTCAACTCAGTTAGCGTTTCCCGCGAAGCTTGCCGAAAAACCCACCCGACTTGGATCCAACGGGTTCCATCCGCGCTTCTCCGCGGAGGGCAGCCAACTGTTCCAGCAGCGAACGCGACTGGTCATCCAGCTTCCGCGGCACTTCAACGTCCACGTGCACGTACAGGTTCCCACGTCCCGAGCCGCGCAGTTTGCTGACACCCAAGCCCTTGAGTTCGATCCGGTCCCCAGGCTGGGTCCCCGGCGGGATCTCCACCTCTTTCTGACCGTCAAGGGTCTGCAAAGAGAAGATGGTGCCAAGGGCAGCGGTCGTCATGGGGACAGTGATGGTCGTGTTTAGGTCCCACCCGCGTCTTGAGAACATCGGGTCCGGCTGCTCACGAATCTCCACGAACAGGTCACCGGAAGGTGCTCCCTTAGTTCCCGCCTGACCCTGCCCAGACAGGCGAATGCGCGTGCCGGACTCAACTCCCCCGGGGATGTCCACCGACACCGTCCGGCTGGCCTGGACGCGTCCCTCCCCGTTGCACTCAGGGCACGGCTGAGCGATGGTCTGACCGTTCCCATGGCACTTCGGGCAGGCAACAGCAACGCGCATCTGACCCAAAAGAGTATTTTGGATGCGCGTCACAGACCCCGAACCAGAGCATTCTGAGCAAGTAACCGGGGACGTGCCCGGGGCAGCGCATGTGCCGTTGCAGGTGCCGCAGGTCATCGCGGAGTCCACCAGGACCTCTTTGGTCGCACCAAATACGACCTCTTCAAGGTTTAGCTCAACCGCAACCAGGATGTCTTGTCCAGGCCGGCCCCGCGCCGGACCTGACGGCGGAGCACCGAAACCACCCATGTTGAACACGGTTTCGAAAATGTCACTGAACCCAAAGGATCCGCCTTGGAAGCCGGGATATGTCGACCCGTTGCCCATCCCCGGGCCGCCACCTAGGTCATACCGTTCACGTTTCTGAGGATCAGACAGCACCTCATACGCTTGGGAAACCTGCTTGAATGCTTCTTCAGACTCCGGGCCCGCATAATCGGGGTGAAGTTCGCGCGCCTTCTTACGGTAGGCACGCCGTACCTCTTCAGTCGTGGCGTCACGTTCGACCCCAAGGACTTCGTAGTAATCCTTCACTAGGCTTCTTCCCCTGTTTCTGACGTATCAAAGAGCGTTGAGTTGCCGCGCCCAGACTGCCTCAAGAGTAGCCGCGACAGATACTGCGACACAGCCTCTACAGCCGCAAGCGAACGCGCGTAGTCCATTCGCGTCGGACCGATCACACCAACATGGTTCGGGCTTGGCCCTTCCTGCCCGTAATTTGCGGAAATTAGGGAGGCCCCAGCCAGTCCTTCGTGGAGGTCCTTGGCGCCGATGGCGATGTGGACTGGGCCTTCATGTCCGGTGCGTAGCAGCCGCAGGAGCAGGGACTGGTCCTCTAAGACATCCAGCACCTGCGCCACGTCCTGAAAATCAATGCCGGCGCGCGCTAGGTTCGCGGCTCCTGCCGTCACGACGCGGCTGGACTCCAATGGTCGTAGCGCATCTTGGACGGCGTCGCGGGCCAGTCTGTAGGCCGCGCGCAGATGTGCGGGGATGTTGTCCTGCCCGTCCTCACCATCAATTTCTGTTGGTTTCTTTCCTTCAACGGCTTGGTTGAGGGCGTCGCGGATTTGGTCCCACTGTCCGGCGACCACCGCGGACAGTTCCGATGGCAAGCTCATCCGCCGCTCAAAGACGCGTCCGGCGTTTGTGATGACCAGAACGAGGACGTCATTTCCGTCCAGTTCAACTATCTCTATGCGCCTGATCCTGTCCGGAATGACGTCCGGGTATTCCACGAGCGCCGCCTGTCCTGTTATCCCAGCCAATACACGTACGGTCCGCCCCACCGCCTCCTCTAGGGATTCCGAGGACGCCAGTCCGTGCTCAATAAGCCTCTTTTCGCGGGAGTGCAGCGTGAGGCTTGGGTCCAAGCACTCCACGAACAGCCGGTATCCCGCTTCCGTTGGTACGCGCCCGGCGGAGGTATGCGGCTGATGAATCAGTCCTTCATCCTCCAAAACGCCCATGTCGTTGCGGATAGTGGCGGACGAAACGCCGGTGACGTGGGAGGCTGATATGGCCTTGGACGGGACCGGTTCCTTCGTTTTCACGTACTCCATCACGATGGCCCGCAGGACTTCCACTCTTCGCGTTGCCGTAGACACACAATCACCTCCAATGTTTCACTCACATGCTCAGAGTGCTAACTTCGCTCAGTTTAGCTCTTGGCCCGCACCTGTCACTACTGCCAGTTGAGCAGTCTGCGCGTCACCAGGTCCGCCAGAAGCCGCCCGCGAAGAGTAAGGATGGCCCGTCCACTTTCCAGTGCGAGGGCGTCCAGTAGCCCCTCCTCCACCAGTTCCTTGGTGTTGGCCAGTCCGTCCAGGGCCAGGCCCTCCGACGTGCGAATGCCCAGCATCACTTTTTCGACGAGGGCGTCTTCTTCAGTCAACGATTCGCCAGCCACACCGGGGGACTTCCCCTGTTGCAGTCGGCCCGCGTATGCGCGTGGGTGTTTCACGTTCCACCAGCGCTTATTCCCCACGTGGGAGTGTGCACCGGGCCCGTACCCCCACCAGTCCCAGTCCCTCCAGTAGGCCAGGTTATGGGTTGATCGGGTTTCGCCGCGGGTTGCGAAGTTGGAGATTTCGTACCAGTTGAAACCGGCCTCCGCCAGGCGTGTTGCCGCCAATATGTATTTGTCGGCATCAAGGTCAGGGTCTGGCTCAGGGATTAGGCCGCGTCGCAGGTCCTGCCCCATTTTGGTGCCTTCTTCAATGATGAGGGAATACGCGCTTATGTGGTCGGGTTCCATCGCGATCGCGGCATCCAGACTGGCCTCCCAGTCCTCCAAGCTCTCCCCCGGGGCGCCGTAAATAAGGTCGACTGACACTTGGACGCCCGCGGCCTTCGCTGCGGCCACGGCCCGTGGGACATTGGCTGGGTTATGCGTCCGATCCAGCGTTTTGAGCACGGAGGGGACCGCGGACTGCATCCCAATGGAGAATCGGTTCACGCCGGCGTCCACAAACTGGGCTGCGCGCCGGGCATCCAACGTCTCCGGGTTCGCCTCCAATGTCACCTCTGCGCCGGGCGTCATTGAGAAGGTATCGCGAAGTGCGCCGATGATCTCACCTATGTCCGTGGCACCCATGAGCGAGGGCGTGCCCCCACCAAAAAACAGGCTCTCCACCGGCCGCAGTACGCCGCGAGCCTCCAGTATCGCTTGACTCTGGGCAATCTCAGCTAGGACGGACCCCGCGTATGTCTCCAGGTCAGCGCCATTTCCAAACCCGGTCGTGTACGTGTTGAAGTCACAGTAGCCGCATCGCACAGTGCAGAAGGGGACGTGGACGTAGGCGGCGAAGGGCTTGTCGGTGGAGACTGGGCCCAGGTCTCCGTCTTCCGGCCAGGGGAAGCCGTCCGGCTGGTGTGGCACCGCGATACCTCACCGAGGTAGCCGCACGGCGGCAATGTCCCACGATGGGCGGCCAGCCTGGGCGCCGCGGTCCTCAAAGTGGGTTTTGACCCGACCCTCAAACCGGGGCGAGAACGTCGGACTTCCGCCCTCGTCCTCCTCCAACTGGAACTGGGGCGCCGCGGACATGACTTCCAGCATTTGCTCCGCGTAGTTTTCCCAGTCGGTCGCCATCCGCCACACCCCGCCATCCACCAGCAAGTCCGCCACGGCGCTTGCGAACGAGGGCGAAACGATCCGTCTCTTGTGGTGGCGGGACTTGCGCCACGGGTCGGGGAAGAACGTCCACAGCTCCGCCACAGTTGCGGGGCTTAGGAGGATGGGGAGTGCCTGCTGAGCATCGGCCTCAATGACCCGAATATTGGTGAGACCCGCCTTCGCGGCCGCGATCGCAAGGCGCGCGATGCCCGGGTACCAGACCTCAAACGCCAAGAAGTTGTACTCCGGGTGAAGCGAGGCGTAATGGACGACCTGCTCCCCGCGGCCGGAGCCTATTTCAACGAAAAGGGGGGCTTTGCGACCAAAAACGCCCTCGACGTCCAGACGGTGCCCGTCCGCGACCGTCGTCTCACCAATCCCACGCGGGACCTCAATCACGAAACGGTCCTTGACCTCCTGGAACTGCCGCTCCAACGATGGGTTTAGGTCGCGGGCACGCCTGGTAAACGACTTCGTGCGGGCCAAGAAGACCTGGCGGTCCTCACTCATTTTTTACCCGTGGGGGCGTCGGAAGTGAGGGCTGCGATGAACGCTTCCTGGGGGACTTCCACGCGGCCGATGGCCTTCATGCGCTTCTTGCCCTCCTTCTGCTTTTCAAGGAGTTTGCGCTTACGGGAAATGTCACCACCATAGCACTTGGCCAGCATGTCTTTACGCAGAGCCTTAATGGTTTCGCGGCTGATAACGCGTGAGCCGACGGCCGCCTGAACAGGGATTTCGAACTGCTGCCTGGGGATAAGTTCCTTCAACCGCTTCGTCATGCGTACCCCGTAGGAATATGCGGCGTCTTTGTGGACAATGGCGCTGAACGCGTCCACCTGTTCCCCGTTCAAGAGGATGTCCACCTTCACGAGGTCGGCGGTCGCCTGGCCGTCCTCGTGATAATCCAGCGACGCATACCCGCGGGTGCGGGACTTCAGGTGGTCGAAGAAGTCGAACACGATCTCCGCAAGCGGCAGGCGGTAACGCAGTTCGACACGGTCTGTGGACAGGTAGTCCATGCCCAGGAGCGTGCCGCGGCGTTCCTGGCAGAGTTCCATCACGGAACCAACGAAGTCTGATGGTGTCAAGATGGTGGCGGCGACCATGGGTTCGCTGACGGAGGCCACTTTTCCGTCGGGGAACTCAGAGGGGTTGTCGACCCGGGTTTCTGTCCCGTCTTCGGCCTCCACCTGATAAACAACGTTCGGGGAGGTGGCGATGAGGTCCAAACCGAACTCACGCTCAAGACGCTCACGGACGATCTCTAGGTGGAGCAGACCCAGGAAGCCACAGCGGAAACCAAACCCGAGTGCCACGGAAGACTCCGGTTCAAACGTGAGTGCCGCGTCGTTCAGTTGAAGTTTTGTGAGGGCCTCACGAAGGTCCGGGAAGTCCGACCCATCCACCGGGTACACGCCGGAGAAAACCATGGGCTGGGGGTCGCGGTATCCCGGAAGAGGTGTCTCTGCCGGGCGGATCGCGGTCGTCACCGTATCGCCCACGCGTGACTTACGCACGTCCTTGACGCCCGTGATGAGGTAGCCGACCTCTCCCGCGCCTAGGCCCTGGGTCGGCGTGGGTTCGGGTGCCATAACCCCCAGTTCAAGGAGCTCATAGGTCGCCCCCGAAGACATCATCTTCACGCGTTCACGCTTGGAGAGGTGCCCGTCGACCACGCGAACGTAGGTAACAACACCACGGTATGCGTCGTAAACGGAGTCGAAGATTTCCGCCCGGGTTGCCCCACCCGGATCTCCTTCGGGCGCCGGGATCTCCTGGACGATACGGTCGAGCAGTTCCGAGACGCCCTCGCCCGTCTTACCCGAAACCTTTAGAACTTCGTCCTCGTCAACGCCTATTAGGGAGGCGAGTTCCGCGGCGAACTTCTCCGGCTGAGCGCCGGGCAGGTCAATCTTGTTTAGCACGGGGATGATGACGAGGTCGTTTTCCATCGCGAGATACAAGTTCGCCAACGTCTGGGCTTCAATGCCCTGGGCGGCGTCGACCAGCAGAACAGCGCCTTCACAAGCCGCCAGCGACCGCGAGACCTCATACGTGAAGTCGACGTGGCCGGGGGTGTCGATCATGTTGAGCGCGTAGGTGGTGTCTCCAACTTCCCAAGGCAGACGCACCGCTTGGCTCTTGATGGTGATGCCGCGTTCGCGCTCAATGTCCATGCGGTCAAGGTACTGGGCGCGCATCTCTCGGGAGTCAACGATGCCCGTCAACTGGAGCATCCGGTCCGCAAGCGTGGACTTCCCATGGTCGATGTGAGCGATGATGGAGAAGTTGCGGATGCGTGCCTCTGGCGTCTCACCTGGGACGTTGATACCGAACTTGTTGTCGCTCACAGACGGAACTCCTCTCACCGTGGGGCTCCTTGTGCACGGGGTCGAAGCAGCTTTTCAAGTCGCTTGCTGTGTCACCGGGCCGCTGCCAGAAAGGTCGCGCAATGCACCCACTATCGGACCAAATCTTGCCATGGTCGGCGGTGCTTGTTCCAATGGAATGCTTGTTATGGAGAGAGAAGACACGTTAAGTTGGGAGGCGGGGGTGGTTTGATGGCGGGCGAACGGGCCGATGGCACGGGTGATGGTCAGAACCGCGCGTATGAGGACTGGATACTGGACCCCCTGCCGCCGCAGAGTCGCAATACGCCGTACGGGCAGGCAATGCTTACGTTGGCATCGTTTGCGGGACGCGCGTTGAGTGCCACCGGTTGGCTCCTGTTGATCGTCGCGGGAGGGGCCAACCTGGGTGCGACGCTGCTGGCTGTGTTACTAAACCGTGCGGCTCCGGGTCGGGCATTGTTGGCCTTCATTGTTCTTGGTGCCTCATGGGTCTGTTGGCTTGCGTTGGCGTTCCTGCGTTGGCGGCTAAACACCGCGGGGCCTGGACCAAGCGTGGGCCAAGACTGGGGATTGGTGGCGGCTAAGGAGGACCAGAGCCCAGACTTTGATGGAGAGGGGCGAGGGCGACCCGCGGATGCGTCCAATGCCGCGGCGCCAACGTTCTCCCAATCCGTGACCCCAACAGAGGATGAACAGCGGGCTCTGCTGGCTGAGGCTGCGCAGCGGAGCGCCCGGGCTGCCTCTGAGTTCTCCCTGAAGAGGAACACCCCATTTCCCAAGGTGGAGGCGGCGCAGCGTTCTATACGCATCCTTGTGGGAGGCGCTGAGCAGCCGGCTTGGATTCGGTTTGACCTACGGCCGCTGGTTGTTTCGTTTGTGGCAGTAGCGGTGTCGCTTCCCGTTGTCATCATCACCGCGACGATCACGATGATCGCGCTTTTGGTGTCAACCGCGCCGTTCTAGCGCCGGGTACCGTCCTGACGCGTGCCGTACCCCTCGGCACTGCCCAGCGCGTCCGCCCTCGCCCGCCCTATCGCAGCCCGTCTCACAACTTGGGCCATCGGTTTTGGCGCAATCCACAGATGTGCAACTTGGCCGTGCATCGCGACCGTGCACGAGGCCAGACTTGCATCCAACAGGTAAGCACCTTCGGATGCGAGAGGAGACGAGGATGCCGCCAGATAAAGGATTTCCGGGCCCCGGAAAACACCAGGACTTCCAAGAGTCAACACTGATGTCGCGATTCCGGCTCTTTTTTACACCCGGAACTGCAATCGGGGTTGCAGTGGTCGTCGTGCTTCTGACTGTGGTGGGGGTGGTTCGCGCGCTCACTTGGGATGGCGCAGGCTATTCCAACCCGGACGCGCAGAGCGGGTCTTCTATCTCTGAAGCCAGCGCGGCAGTCGCTGAGGGAACCGGCGGGGGCACTGTGGGATCAGCGGAGACTTCGGCCGCGCCAAGGGAAGCAGAGGCGCCCGGCTACGGGCTTTCTGGTGACGCGGGGGCTGGCGGGGAGATGTTGGTCCACGTAACCGGCGCTGTTGTCTCTCCCGGCGTTGTGCGTTTGGCCAGCGGCGCGCGCGTGATCGATGCCGTGGAATCAGCCGGCGGACTAAGTGCTGACGCGGATATCAGCGGCATCAACCTTGCTGCGTTCGCGTCGGACGGAAGCCAGATCCACGTGTCTGCCATTGGGGAAGCCCCGGTCGCAGCGCCTGCTGCTGAAGCACACAGTGCGGCAGGCAGCGGGGGCGGGTGCATTGATCTGAACACGGCTTCAGAGAGGGAACTTGAGGAACTGAATGGAGTGGGCCCTAAGATCGCCGCGCGAATCGTGGCTCACCGCTCCAGCAACGGCCCCTTCGCGTCCTCCTCCGACCTGATGGCCATTCCCGGGATAGGCGCAGTACTGTCGCAGAAAATTGGTTCCGGAGCCTGTCAGTGACAGCGGAACCGGATGTGGATCCCGATAACGGCCCGGCGCTGCGCGGCACAGATATCCGGCTGGTGCCTTTAGCTGTGAGCGCCTGGGGTGGCACCCTTGCGGGCCTAGCCCCGTCGGCGGGAAGCGCGATACTGTCCGTTGGCTGTTTACTGGTAGTTATTGGAACCGTGTTCCTTCTTGGGCGCGGGCACGGCGCCCTCATTGTGGCTGGTTTGTGCGCGCTGGTCGCGCTAAGTGGAGGAATGCTCGGCCACCTGTCGATGGCGACGCTCCGGCAGAGTCCACTGGCGCAGGCACCCGGAGGATCGGAGGTGAGCCTGATTGGAACGGTCAGCAGCGAACTCAATCCGCAGACCACTTCTTGGGGTAAGGACAGCTGGTCAGTCCAGATCGCTCCCACATCCGGCGGCAGAGTGACCGCAATGGTTGATGTCAGTGCACTGAACGGCGTGCCACTGATCCGCGGGTCGGTTGTGCGGCTTGAGGGGAAACTAGATAAACCCGAAAACGTCGTCCTACCATCCCTGGGCTACCTGCGCGTCAGCAATACGTTTCTTATCAAAGACCCTCCGAGCTGGCAACGCTGGGTCTCTTCGTTAAAGTCCAACTTAAGCGCCCTCACAACGCAGAAAGCCGGAGCGGTGGGTCCCCTTATCGGTGGCATGGCGATAGGAGACGACCGCGGGCTGGATAAGCCTCTGAAAGATGCCATGCTGACGACGTCTCTTACCCACCTTTCGGCCGTTTCTGGTTCCCACATTGCGATCTCCCTGTCGGTGATCAACGTCTTGCTTCCCGGGA
>CAYFOT010000013.1:24908-36178 GCA_964344825.1 uncultured Actinomyces sp. | reverse complement strand
TTGCGTGTGGGTCCACCGCCTCAAGAAATTGCCCTGCCTGGTTGGCCGAAAAGTCGTCGGACGCGTATGTGAGAATGAGGTCGAAACCGGCGTCCATTAGCACTTGGGCAACTTCGAACCCTAGCCCCCTGGTGCCGCCGGTTATCAACGCGGTCCTGCGTTTGCCTTCACTGTTCATCTGCACTGGGTGCTCCCGTTCGCGAATCTGCATGGGCTGATACCGTCCCCTCGATACTCTCACGTCCTCTAAGGCTTTGTGTCAGGTCGCCGCCGCACCCGCCGGGACGTCTGGGTCTGGAGACGGGTCCTCTCCTCCAGTCTCGTCACCATCGTCATCTCCCCCAGGCTCCACACCGTCGTCGGGTTCCTCGACGGTCGGTCTGTCAGGCACGGACGGAACGGAGGGAGCTGACGGAGTCGTCGTCGGAGGAGCGACTGGCGCGGGCTGTGGCAACCACGGTTCTTCTTCCGTCCAGACTTGTTCCGGCGTCAAGTTATCCAGAACCTCTTGCGCATCAATGCCCAGCAACTCCACCAGTGCTGAAGCCGCCTCCTTGATGTCCGCTATGGCCCGATTCGTCTCAACGACTGCCGCTGCAACCACCGCTGCGTCGGTTTGATCTAAGCCTTGTTGCGTAATCAATGTCTGTTGCCCTGCTTGCAGAGCGTCAGTGAGTGCTTGGCGTGCAGCCTCATCCGCGTCCCGGCCTCGCGCAAACTCATCTAGCACGTAGCCCCGCACGATCTCATATCTAAGCGAATCTTGACTTGTCGCCAAAGCCTGCTTGGCCGTGTCTAGGTGCCGCCCGACAATTTTTTGCACATCTTGAACAGATTCCTCCAGCGAAGACAATGAGTCATCAAGAGCCGCAGATAATGCCTCAAAACGCCTGATCTCGGCCGTCGCGTTGTCGGGAGTCTTTACCTGCAACCGTTCTGTCTTTTGAGACTCCGCAAACATATCCAGCGCCGCCAAGGGATTGGCTTCTAGCTCATCAGACAGGGTGTCTCGGGCGTCCTCTACGTCCGGCTCAACATAGAGTGCGATCTCGGAAAGCTGCTCCAAGAGCGCTTGGGAGGAGTCAACGAGGCCCTCAAGGTTAGAGGTTTCTTCCTTCGCAACTCCCGCAACCGCCGCACCTTCAAGCAGACCCTCGGCAGCGTCAACCGTTTCCTGGGCATTGACGACCTTGGGGATCGTCTCATGGACAAGATCGTTCCAAGTCGTTTGCGCGCGGACATTCTGTACGAGAACCAACATAAACCCGGCTATTGAGGACAACGCGAGCAGAGCAAGCACGAAAGCCCTCAGATTCATCCTCCACACTTTACTTTCCCCGTGCCTTTCTCCGCCGGGAGTGGCTCCCACCCACTGCGGGAGTCCATTCCTTCACTGGGTCGCCGTCCAGGATCACTTCGGTCTCTACCGGAGAAGCAAGCTGTTCCGCGAGGATATCTGCGGCTTTTTCATAGTCACCGTTGGCGACGCTCCACGCCCATAGGCGGTATGTCCTGGCGGTCTCGTAAGCCGGACCTTCCGCTATAACTTGCCCCTTGTGTAGCCAAATGGCGCGCGTGCACATTTCTTCAATGGTCTGCGCTGCATGGGATACGACGAAGATTGTGCCAGCATTTTCCCGGATTTCCTTCGTTATCTGCTCCGACTTCGTCGCGAAGGCTGCGTCGCCCGTGCCAAGCGCCTCGTCGATTAACAAGATGTCCGGATGCGCCGCGATGTTGATTGCGAACCGAAGTCGCGCCCCCATGCCAGAGGAATAAGTGCGCATCGGACGGTTGACGGCATCTCCGATGCCGGCCAGATCAAGTATCCGCGGTGTGACTTCCTTCGTCTCCTTCTTCGAAAGGCCCATAGCCAGACAACCGAGTTCTATGTTCCTCATCCCGGACAGATCCGGAACCAGCGCTGCGTTCACGCCCAGAATCATCGGCTTGCTCCGCGCAAGCACCTTCCCAGACGTAGGTGCTTCCACGCCTGCAATCAGGCGCAACAGCGTCGACTTTCCCGCTCCGTTGGCACCGAGTAGCCCCACGGCTTCGCCGGCACGCGCTACCAAGCTGACACCTCTCAAAGCGTCCACCTCGGATGGGACTGCCCTCTTGAACACGGTGTTCGCAGCGCGAGCCAACTTCGATGCTCCTTTAAGAGCCTCCGCCCCCGTGGAGTGCGTCTTGTATACCTTCCAGACATTTTGCACTGCGACTGTCGGAGGCCCTAGAGGAACTTCCCTTGCTCTGATAACGGGTTCGGAACTTCTACTGGAGTTCTTCGGCATACTTTTCCTCCCTCCACCAGAACACAACTGCCCCTATAATCCACATCCCAAATGCCCAGACCGCCATGTAGCCCCAAGTGAAAAGGCTTGGCATGGTTTCGTATATCAACACGTCGCGAAGCATTGACAGGAACACGTATGCGGGGTTGGCCTGCATAATCAAAGAAAGAGCGAAAATGTGCTCAAAACGGTCTAACGAGAAGAAGACCCCAGATACATAGAACCAAAATCTCCCAAGCAGCGGCCATATGAACTTCATGTCGGGGAAACCAGCAGTGATGCTCGATGTAAGTAGGGCCAAACCATTGGCAAAGATGAATCCCAAGAGCAACACGGGAATTGACAAAGCCCATAGAGCCGTCGGCAAGACGTGGGGCGGCACCGCGACCAAAAACAATAGCGCTGCCACAAGGATTGGGATGAAGTCCAGCATGTTCCGCACGGACCAAGATATGACCGCCGCCGCACGCGGAAAATTAAACGCCCGGACTAAGTTCCGCGACGACAGGAGCGCTTGGCTTCCTCCCGACAGTGCGTCCTGTACCACTGGGAAGAAGAGTATACCGATAACGAGATAGCCGAGGAAGTTAGGGATACCTCTGGAAATCTTCAACAGCAAGCCGAAAATCACGTAGAAGATGAACGCATTTAGGAAAGGGCTCAGTACCAGCCAGACTTTGCCCAGAACTGTGCCGCGAGTGGTCTGGAAGGCCCTAGCCTTCGCATTCGCCCAGATGAATGAACGGTGGTCCCAAACGTCTTTCCAGTAGCGCATGAAGGAAGGCTTGGATATGACGGGATCCAACTTCCACGCTTGCACCGGAAACTGCCCCGTGTCCGCTGCTTCAATAAATGTGGTTTCCATCCAGTCGGATAGTTCCATCGCGCTCTTACCCGTGACTTTCTCAGTCACCTGTCGTCCACCTGCCATCGCATCTAGCCCGTGTTTCAGAACAGCACCGTTTCGGCGTTCAACCCATAGCTTTGCACCAAAGATGTCGCTAAGACGCCCTGCTGAGATATATGCCATGTATGATCCGCACCTGCTCCGCGAACCTGGATGAAACCGAAACGATCGCTACTGTAGGTGACCGCGCCGGCATCGCGCGCGGCTCTGAGGAAGCCTGTATCTTCTCCTCGTCCTACTTCCGGAAAACGCACCTCATTCACCAGGTCCCTCTTTGCCATGATCGTCGGCCCAGACACAAAGTCGCGATATTTGTGCTCCGCGTCCGGAAAACGCAGCACTGTCGCCTTCATCGCGGCCAAGTACATGAAGTGCGCGCCCTTGCCCACGATATCGGCGCCCGAGTAGTCGATCGCAGCCACCTGGTCGAACATGTAGTAGGGCCCGTAAAGGTCGTCATCGTCTATCTTCGCGAACACGTCGCCCGAAGCCGCCGCGGAGAGTCGGTTATAGCAGGCCCCCAAAGACGTGTCGGATCCCGCGGTCAACCAGCGAACTTCCGGAAGGAGGTCCGCAATCTGCTCACGCTGCGCACGCGTCGGTTCAAATCCATGTGTCAATAGCAGCACCTCTAGGTCGACGTCCTGCTGCTGGGCCATCTGGCGTGCAACGTGCTCAAGCTGGGAAGGTCTGTTGGTCGATACCAAAGCTGACACCGCGGGTGCATGCCAAACCCGCCCATCCAGCCCGATGTCCGAAAGAACCCCATTCACTCTCAAGGCGTAGGTATTGTGCTTCCATATTTCGCGCTGCCCCAGCTTCACCTCATGGTCGCGCAACTCTTGGGACCCAGCGATTGCCCTGACCCAGTTGTAGGCGGACTCCTCGTCCCCCGCAACGAACACGCCTCCCTCGGGGAAAAAAGGTTCTATCGCTGGGCTTGGAGCGGACAAGACCGGGGTGCCGCAAGCGGTGATCTCAAAAATCCGCCTGGCGCACATGGAAGGACTATCCACGACTGAGTTGACGTTCAAGAAGGCTTTGTAGGATCGATACGCCGTGAGCATCTGGTCGTATGTGAGCTCACCGCGGATGTACTGTTGCCACTTCTGCGGGAACTTATAGTTCGGGTTCACTCCGGTAAATCGCGAGTATATGTCCAGGTCCCCTTTGATCTTGGCGACCGCTCTGGCTGCACCTCCGATCAAGTCATCCATCTGCTGGCGCCGCGCGGGATACTTGTGCTTGAAGTAGGTGCCAGCAAACGCCACATCGCGAAGGTCGTCTTGGCTCCATCCTCTGGGTCGAACGGGGTTGTGGATACTGGGCTGCGCGGCGAACGGAAGCACCGCGACACGGTCATGCCCCAGAACCTCCACATACTCATCCACTTTGTTTGCATCTGTCGTGTAGACGAAGTCAAACAGTCGGGCGGCGTCAATAAAGTCGTCGAAGTGGACTGGATCTTCTTTGTTCCAGAACACCGTCGTAATTCCTTGCTCTCGACAGTGGCTCAAGAGCTGTCGGAACGTCTCGCTGGGGCCGTTGGTGCCCGTAAGCTGGCCGCGCCAGCTACCGTCGCTGCCCGACCATGATGATTCCACGAACAGCAAATCTAGGGTGTTGGCCTCTAACTGTTCTTCCCATGTGCTCCGTCGTAGCGGAATCTGCTCCCACTCAAACTGAAAAGCCAGCTCACTGAACGGGTCCAAGATCACTCCCGCGGTCACGGGATGTCGTGGTTCTCTCCGTTTCGCCGCGTCGGTGGGCCAAGGAGCAACGTCGGTGCGTGCAGCAGCTCTTGCTCCGCGAAGCCTGCGACCCAGAATCATCGAGCCTACGGCTCCTGATTTCCCGCCAGAGATAATCCGGCCCTCAGCTGTCGTCCTTCGCCAGTGCTCACGCAGTTGCGCTGGCCCTCCTTTGCGCAAATGCCAAAGGTCTGCTCTGAGTCCTGAAATGAAAGATCCGCCCACGAACGCTCCTAAATAAGGCCGCTAGGCTTTTGAGTCAGTGTTCAGAACCATAGCGTCATTCAATGACTCAGTGTTGCAGGCCCTCTACAATCTTCATAGATCCTATCTCTGCCTGAAAGGTCCTATGGACGTCGTCATCTACGGCAGCTGTGTCACCCGCGACATGTGGGAAGCCGCAGCCCCTGAAGGTGCAAAACTACTGAACTACATTGCGCGCCAATCATGGTGCTCGGTCGGCAGCCCTGTCCACGACGCGCATTTCACAGAGAAGACGCTCAGTTCGCAGTTCCAGAACCGGCAGTTTACCGCGGACGTAAGTGGAAACGCGCTCGACCAGATTCGCGCTGCGTTTGCCCGGAAACGTATGCCTGCGTTACTGATTGATCTGACCGATGAACGCCATGGGATCCTAGAAGGTCCTGACGGGCAAATCATGACCTATAACGACGATGCAGCGCGCCAGAATCTGTACCAGAACTTGCCACCCACGTGGGAGCGTCGAAGCTTCGGCTCCGCTCTTTATGGGATGGCATGGTTCCGTGCGGCAGAGTCACTAAAGCAAGAGCTAAAGGACATCGGAGCTTGGAACCGGACGGCAATAATTGCAAACCGCTGGGCTCTCACAGACACCCAAGGTGCACCATTGCACGCGACGCCAGAACAAATCGGCACGATGAATGACCGCTACGAAGAAATCTACACATTCCTCGAAAGCGAGGGGTGGAACCTCCTCCGGCCCGACAATGAGGCGCCGCTGGCGGATCCCGACCACCGTTGGGGACCAGCACCATTCCACTACGAGCAGTCCTACTACCGCGACATATCGCGGAAAGTTGCCTCATTCCTTACCCAGTTGGAAGAAGAGAACCCGGTTTGAAAAAAGTTCTGTTTGTCTTCGGCACGCGCCCGGAAGCCATCAAAATGGCCCCGCTTATTCGGGAGCTGAAAAGCCGACCAAACCAGTTCGAAGTGACCGTCTGCGTCACCGGTCAGCATAAGGAAATGCTGTACCAAGTCCTTGACTTCTTCTCCATCACCCCCGACTTCGACCTGGAAGTCATGCAGCCCAACCAGACCCTCTTCGGTGTCACCAGCACAATCTTGACCAGGCTTGAACCCGTCCTAGACGAAGTGAAGCCGGATGTAGTGCTGGTTCAGGGGGACACCACATCCGTCCTCGTCGGAGCCCTCGGTGCGTTCTACAAGCAAATCAAAGTCGGGCACCTTGAAGCAGGGCTGCGCAGTGGCGACCTCTACTCCCCCTTCCCCGAAGAAGGAAACCGCCTCTTGGCAACCCAACTCACCAACTACCACTTCACCCCCACGCCGCAAGCGACCCAGAACCTTCTAAATGAGAACGTCAACCCCGACGACATCTACATGGTGGGCAACACCGTCATCGACGCACTGTTCTTGGCGCTGGAGATCCTGGGTGAGCAGGAACAAAACCCGCTTGAGGATCGCCTGCCCGACCTCGACTGGGACAAGCGGATCATTCTTGTCACCGGGCACCGACGCGAAAGCATCGGTGAGGGCTTCGCCAACATGTTCCAAGCCATAGCGCGCGTCGCGAAAGAAAACCCCGAGGTTGAGGTCGTCTACCCCGTCCACCTGAACCCCAACGTGCGCGAAGCGGTCGGTAAATACCTCACAGGCCTCACGAACGTCCACCTCATCGACCCACTGGACTACCCGGACCTGATCTGGCTGATGTCGCGGTGCTACTTCGTTCTCACGGACTCCGGGGGGATTCAGGAGGAGGCGCCCTCGCTCGGCAAACCCGTCCTCGTCATGCGTGAAGTGACTGAGCGGCAGGAGGGCGTGGACGCGGGGACCGCACGCCTTGTCGGAACCGACGAAGAAACCATCCACCAGGCGGCGCAGGAACTACTCCACAACCCCGTGGCGTTCGAAGAGATGGCACACGCCGTGAACCCCTACGGGGACGGCACGACGTCCAAGCGGATCGCGGACATACTGTCAGCCAACTGACGAACAACACAACCGATGCGCCAACCCTGACCGTTCAACGGCCGCGGTTGGCGCATCTGTTAAGTACCAGCCGGCGTATTGTCCCCCAAGTACACGCGCGCGCAATGACGGCTACGTACACGCCGGCGTGACGACGTACTTCGCCAGCGCCGCCGTCTCGTAGACGGTGCGCCAAACCGTGCGCCACAACCCGTCCTCGCGCCCGGACGACACGGCGTATACGGAAGTGCCGGAGCACTCTTCAAAAATCGCCCTCGCCCTGTTCAAATGGGAGGGCTCGGTAACGATCGCGACTGAGTCCCACCCGTTTTCTTCCGCCATGTCCCGCACCGCAAGCGCCTCACCCACGGTGGAGTGCGGCACGGGCGTGAAGCACTCCGTTTCGAACTGGGGGAACTCCTCCCCACACGCGGGCATCCATCGTTTGTTCGGCGGCGCCTGGTCCCACTCCGCGGGTGTCAGTGCCAGCATGTTGCCGCCTTCAAGCATGGAGTTCATGCGGCGGGAGACCGACATTATCAACTCGTCAGACACGCCGTCCTCCACCAGTTCCACACCTTTGTCTAGGCGGTCGGGGCCGTAGGCGAGGACGATGACGGCGTCGACGTGCTCGGGCTCGTCACTTTGGGCCGACCACGTCCATGTAGCCGCGGCGACGAAAAGTGCGAATGCGGTGGCGAAGAATGCGAGCAGGACCAGGAGCGCCGCACGTAGCGTTCTGTGGCTCCGGCCGCCTGTCCCCGCGCCAGTCAGTTTCCCCACCTATCTACAGCACACCTGTCTTATAGGCGGTCACGAAGCTAAACACCGCGGTAACGACCATCTGTGTCGCGATGGCAGCCAGGAGCACACCAGAGATCTTCGTGAGGATCAGGACCCCGTCGTCACCTAGGAATCGGGCCAGGCCGACCGACCACCGCATCGTAAAATAGATGACGATGTGCATGGCGACGACCGCAACCATCACGGCGGTCCACCCCGCAAGCGACCCGCCGCCTTGGTTTACAGAAACCATGACGGCAACGATCGCGCCGGGGCCCGCCAGCAGCGGAGTGCCCAAGGGGACCAAGGCGATGTTGCTTCGCGAGTCCTCTTCTCCCCCACCGAAGTCGCCACCACCCATCAACAGCTCCATGGCCACTAGGAACAAGAGGATGCCGCCGGAAAGCTGCAGCGCCTCCATCGAAATGCTCAGGCCCTGGAGCAGGTACTTGCCTATGACGGCAAAGCCGACAATCACAAAAAACGACGTGATCGTTGCCTGGATGGCCGCCTGGTTCTTCTTCTGCCGGTTCATGGTGCGCGTGAGCGCTAAGAACACGGGTATGGTCCCCGGCGGGTCCATAATGACAAAAAGCGTAGTGAAGGAAGTTGCCAGCAACGACAGCGATATCACCGAATCAAGACTCACCTGTGGATGACCTCTAACTTTCCCATCTCTTCAATCTGGGAAAGAATATACGGATCAAGCAGGTTTTCACCCAATTTGTTGGGCTTGCCACGGCCGTGATAATCAGATCCAGCCGACAGCGCTAAGCCCAGTCTCTTCGCTATCCGGTCCACCTGCAGTCGCGCTTCTTCCGTGTGGTCGCGGTGGTTGCGCTCAATACCGAATAGGCCTGCGTCCACCATGTCCGCGATCAGGTCCTCACCCACGGTCTTACCGCGCGTCCTTGAGAGAGGATGCGCCAAGATGGGCACGCCGCCCGCCGCGCGGATGCTCCTCACCACCTCCACCGGATGCGGCACGTCCTGGGGCACGTAGTAGGGACCCGACTCATGCAGCACAACCTCAAAAGCTGCGTTGCGGTTGGGGAAGTATCCCTTGGCGACCAACTCATCAGCCAGGTGGGGCCGGCCAAGTGGCGCACCCGCGGCCGCTTCCAAGATCTCCTCAAAGGACACCAGCGGAAAGTCGGCGCCCAGGTTCTCCGTCATTTGCTTCAACCGCGCCGCCCTAGTCTGCGTGGAGTCCGTAAACATCCCCTGCATGGCGGGTTCGTCCGTCAAGAGACCCAGTACGTGCACGGATTGCCCGTCGAGGGCGGAGGAGACCTCCACTCCCCGTATCAGCCCCACGCCTAACTCCACCGCCGCGGCAGCCGCCTCCTGCCACCCCGCGGTCGTGTCGTGGTCAGTGATCCCAACGTAATCGAGGCCTGCACGCTTCGCCGCGGCCACCAACTCCGCCGGCGTATCCGTGCCGTCAGAACGCATGGTGTGCGCGTGAGGGTCAATCCTTATCATGTGAAACATGATATGCGGGCCGTGCGAAGATGGATCCATGACTGAAAATGATGCACAAGATACCCAGGCAATAGAGGAACGGGTTAACAACCGTTCACACCGTCCCTCCTCCGATGCGTTCCGCGCCTTCATGGCCAGCAGTTGGGGTGAGCGGCCACCTACGGGTGTCACGCGAACGGGAGCCGCGGACTACTTGGCTGCGCGACATGAGGAGATCGGGAAGTTGTTCGAGGGCGAGCGGTTGGTCATCCCCGCCGGCCAACTCAAGGTCCGCAGCAATGACACGGACTATCGCTTCCGCCCGCACTCGGCTTTCGCGCACATGACCGGCCTGGAAGGGGAAATGGAGCCGGATTCCGTCCTGGTCCTACACCCGACCGAAGAGGGCTCCGCCAAGACGCATGAGGCCATCTTGTACTTCGTTCCGCGTGCCTCGCGCACGTCAGAGGAGTTCTACGCGGATTCGCGCTACGGGGAGTTTTGGGTTGGCGCGCGGCCCTCGCTGGCAGAGATGCAGGCGGCCACAGGGTTGCGTTGTGAGAACATTAATGGCTTGCGCGACGCCCTCGCAAAAGACGCCGGTGAAGTGCAGGTCCGCGTCATCACCAATGTTGATGCGAACATCGAGACGATGGTGAATGAGGTGCGCGTGCAGGCTGGCCTGGGCGCCGGCGCGGACGCGAAGGAAGGCGATGACGCCCTTTCCGAAGCGCTCAGCGAACTGCGGCTGACGAAGGATGAGTACGAGGTCGAACAGATGCAGGCCGCCGTCGACGCCACCAAGGCGGGATTTGAGAACATCATTCGTTCCCTCCCGCGCACCGTTGGCCACCCGCGCGGGGAGCGCGTGATCGAGGGCGCTTTTGCCTCCGTCGCCCGCGAATACGGCAACGGCCTGGGCTACGAAACGATCGCGGCATCGGGCAACCACGCGAACACGCTGCACTGGATGGACAACTCCGGAACGGTGGTTCCGGGTGACTTGGTGCTGGTGGACGCGGGTGTGGAACTGGACTCCCTGTACACCGCGGACATCACGCGCACGCTGCCCGTCAGTGGCAAGTTCGGCCCCACCCAGAAGAAGGTGTATGAGGCGGTGTTGGAGGCGTGCGAGGCCGCCCTGGAACGCGCGAAAGAACCCGGGGTGCGGTTCCGAAATATTCACGAGGCCGCCCAGGTTGTCCTTGCAACCAAACTGTCGGAGTGGGGGCTTCTGCCCGTGAGCGTCGAAGAGTCCCTCTCCCCTGAGGGTCAGCAGCACCGCCGTTGGATGCCCCACGGCACCTGCCATCATTTGGGGCTGGACGTGCACGATTGCGCCCAGGCGCGCCAGGAGCTCTACCAGGATGCCCTGATTGAGCCGGGCATGGTGTTCACCATTGAGCCGGGCCTGTACTTCCGCGCGGACGATCTGGCCGTCCCCGAAGAGTTCCGCGGGATCGGCGTTCGGATCGAGGACGATATTGTGATCGAGGCCGATGGCACTCCGCGACGTCTCAGTGAGGACATTCCCCGCACGGTGGAAGCCGTGGAGGAATGGATCGCGACGGTTCAGGCGGGCTAGGAGGCGGAGTCGCCACCTTGGCGCTCACGCTCCATGTCGGAGAGCCGGACACCAAACCGTGGCACCTCATCGGGGCGTGAGCCGTACTCCGTGGGCTTCTTCAGGCCGGCGTCTGCCGCCGTGCCCGGGGACTGCTCCGCGCCACCGGCGCCGCCTGTACCACCCACGCTGGCTCCGCCGGCTGCGACACCCGCGCCGGTCGTGCTCTCCGCGCCACCCGTTCCAGCAGCGCTCCCCGCGCCACCCGTTCCAGCAGCCTGGCTCCCGCCGCCTGACACGTTGTCCCAACG
>CAYFOT010000013.1:22100-24808 GCA_964344825.1 uncultured Actinomyces sp. | reverse complement strand
CCGCGCCACCCGTTCCAGCAGCCTGGCTCCCGCCGCCTGACACGTTGTCCCAACGGGCGCCGTCTGGGGTTGCTCCCCCGCCCTCGCCCTCGCCCCTCACCGGGCCACCCGCCGCAGTGTCGCGGGTTTCTGCGGGCGCGGAAAAGTCAGTGCGCGCTGGGGCATGCACGCGGGCCGGTTCACGACGCGTGGGGCGCCGCGGCTGAGAGGACATATTGCCCGGCATGCCAGCAAGAATGTTGAACGCGCGGTCCGGCATCTCCGTCACCAGCACCGCGTAGCGAGTCGCCACAAGGCTGGACTGGGCGGCAAACGTCCCGCGGTTCTTATTCAGCGACCATGAAGCCGTGCTCAGAATCATGCCCAAGAGCACGCCAACGACAATCGCGATAATCGGGACCAACGCGACTGCCTGCGGGTAGAAGAGGATGGTGAAAATGGCCATGAACAGGCCCCAGGTGAGCCCCTGGGTCGCGCCGGTCAACGCCACTTTCGCGGGCGTTAGCTTCGTCAAGACCTTCTCCGCCATATGCAGGTCGGAACCAACGATGGTGACCGTGTTGATCGGGAACTGGTTGTCGGCCAGCCGCTCCACCGCAGCCGAAGCCTCCTGGTGGGTGCGGAACGCGGCAACTTCGGTTCCGGACGGCATCTCAGGGTGCCTGGCAGGCATGCGGTTCAATGCCATCAGAGGGTCCTTTCAACGTTGGTAGCCCCAGCCTACGGGCATACGCGCTGCGATCGGCGGTTCTTCGCCCTTAGCTTGGAGAAACGGGGGGCTTGCGTGGCTCGCCTAAGATTGAGGCATGACCGTAACCGAATCTGCCGTAATGGAAGCACTGGGGCGCGTGATCGACCCAGAAATCAATAAGCCCCTCCCGGAGCTGGGAATGATCGGGGGCATCAAGATTGATGGCGCGGATGTGACAGTGCATGTCCTGCTAACGACGGCGGGATGCCCACTGCGCTCCACAATCACCAACGATGTGACTAGGGAAGTCTCCGCCGTGGAAGGCGTGGAGACGGTTCACGTGGACATGGGCGTGATGAATGACGACCAGAAGCGGGAACTGCGGGAGAAACTGACGGGGCACGCCGAACGTGAAATCCCCTTCACCAAGCCAGACAACCTGACGCGGGTGATTGCGGTGACCTCCGGTAAGGGCGGCGTGGGGAAGTCCTCCATGACCGCGAACCTGGCGGTGGCGCTTGCGGAGCAGGGGTTGAAGGTCGGTGTTCTTGACGCTGACATCTACGGCTTCTCCATTCCGCGCATGCTGGGCGTGACTCACGACCCGCAGTCCATCGACGGCATGATCGTTCCCCCAATCGGGGCGGCGGGTGTGAAAGTTATTTCCATCGGCATGTTCGTACCCGAAGGCCAGCCGATCATTTGGCGTGGCCCCATGCTGCACAGGGCTTTGCAGCAGTTCTTAGCGGACGTCTTCTGGGGTGACCTGGATGTTCTGCTGATTGACATGCCTCCGGGGACGGGCGACGTCGCAATCTCCATTGCGCAGTTGCTGCCCAACGCGGAAATCCTGATTGTGACGACACCGCAGATCGCTGCGGCAGAGGTTGCAGAGCGCTCCGGGTCCATCGCGACACAGACGCGTCAGCGTGTGATCGGCGTAGTGGAGAACATGGCGTACATAACCCAACCGGACGGTCAGAAGATGGAGATCTTCGGGGCTGGCGGCGGCGCGACGGTCAGTGGTCATCTCTCGGCGCTGCTTGGCCATGAGGTGCCGTTGATGGCCCAGGTTCCGCTTGACATCAACTTGCGTATAGGCGGTGACACCGGGGAGCCGGTTGCGTCGAAGGTTGGGGCAAACGCGCAGTCTGAAGCCGCCCTCGAACTGCAGGAACTGGCGAAGAAACTGGCGGTGCACTCCCGCGGGCTGGCGGGGCGCCCCCTTGGTGTCGCGCCGGTTCAAAAGTAAGAAGCGGGAACTCACGCAGGCGTCCAAACCGGGGCGCCTGCGGCTTGTGGACCCACGTTTGGCGCGGACTGGACCCACGCCCACGCCGCGGACGGTAGCCTAGGTGTAGCCGACAGGGAAGAGGCCTCAAAACATGACTGGACCACGTAACGACATCTGGGCGTACTGCGAAAGCTTCGTAACTGAACCCGCGGTTATAGCGGGTGCGCGTGAGGTGGCAATGGAGCTGGGGGCGGACCCGGTCTCGGTGGGAACCGGTGCGCTCTTGAGGTCAATCGCTGCAATGCGCAACGCGAAGGCTGTTGTGGAGATTGGGACTGGCGCAGGCGTGTCGGGACTGTGGCTCTTGGCGGGCATGAACCCGCGTGGGGTGCTGACCACCATTGACCCGGAGCCGGAGTTCCAACAGAGTGCTGCCATGGCGTTCCGGGCCGCCCAGATCCCCTCATCGCGGACGCGTTTCATCAATGGTCGCGCACTGGACGTTTTGCCGCGCATGGCGGATTCTTCCTACGACGTGGTTGTCATAGATGGCTTGCCTGAAGAGGTTGGCGCATATTCCGAGCACGCGCTGCGGATGCTGCGGCCCAGCGGGGCGTTGGTGATCCCCAATGGTCTGTGGTTCGGAAATGTTGCGAACCCGGCCAGGCGCGACCCGTACACGGTCGCGTTGAGGGAGAACGCGCGTGCCCTCCTGGAATCAGAAGAGTTTGAAACGACGCTGGTTCCCACCGGGGACGGCGTCCTGATCGCAGTTAGGCGCCC
>CAYFOT010000013.1:17226-22000 GCA_964344825.1 uncultured Actinomyces sp. | reverse complement strand
CAGGGCCGCGTGATTCGGGGCCGCTGGTTCGCGGTCCCTGGCTGCGGCTGGCATTCCGGGCTGTTCCAAACTATTCCGAGCCATCGGGGGCTATTCTGGGCTATGCCGTGCGTAGAGATAAGACAAGGGCGACGCACTTGGTGCGCCGCCCCTTCTAATCAATAACTACTCTCAAACCGCCGCTTGCAGAGCCTCCGCAAGCTCCGCGGCCTCCGCAGGCGTTAGCTCAATCACCAAGCGCCCGCCCCCCTCACTGGGGATGCGCATGATGATTCCGCGTCCCTCTTTCGTGGCTTCAAGTGGACCATCTCCAGTTCGGGGCTTCATCGCTGCCATAGGGTGCTCCTCTGCTTGTCCCGCCAGTGCCTTTTCGCACTCTTGCACAACCCCATTCTACGCCGATACAGCGCAGGCTGCCCGGAGTTAGGCCGCCGGCGCACTTCTATTGGGAGGAAGAGCCCGCGTTGTCCTTAGAGTTTTGGAGCGCTTCGATGCCTTCCCAGATGTGCGCAACAGCCTCTTCAGGGGTGTCGACGATCTTGAAATAGTCCAGATCCGACTCATTAATGAGCCCACGTTCAGCCAACGTGTCGCGAAGCCAACCAACCAGTGGCGCCCAGAACTTCGTCCCGATGAGGGCGATCGGGAATGAGTCGATCTTCCCCGTCTGCACCAACGTCAACGACTCAAACAACTCATCCAACGTCCCGAACCCACCGGGCAGCACAATGAAACCGCGCGCGTATCGGACGAACATTACCTTGCGAACAAAGAAGTACTTGAAGTTAATCCCCAGGTTCACCCACGGGTTCATGCCCTGCTCAAACGGGAGCTCTATTCCAAGGCCCACCGACACTCCCCCGGCTTCAAACGCACCTTTGTTGGCCGCCTCCATCACCCCTGGGCCAGCACCCGTTATGGTCGCAAAACCGTTATCTGCGATCAGCCGGCCCAGCTTCTCTGCCATCGCGTATTCCGGATGGTCGGGCTTCGTGCGCGCAGACCCGAACACTGCGACCGCGTTCGTGATTCCGCGCAGAGAAGAGAAACCCTCCACGAACTCTGCCTGCATGCGCATAACGCGCCAAGGATCCTCCGTCCTTGACTGCAGCAGCTTTTGGTCCGCTGTGTCAGTCGGGAGTTCCCGCCCGCGCATGATGACCGGTCCGCGTAAATGTACCTTCCCTGTTCGTGCCATGGCTCCCCCTTGCTGCGTTTATGCCCGATATTTGTGTCTGGTCCTAGCATCCAACCGCACCTATCGGCCTCTAACGTGCCTCGACACGCATATCGGCGGCTTTTGCCCTGTTAACACCCTTGGGGGCGAAAACAGCGCCGAAACACGGTAGCTTTGGTTCATGTACAAAGATGACATTCAAGAGGACCCTTTCGTCCTCGCTCAAAACGCAGCAGACGCGATCAAGCAGCACTCCGGTGTGGAAAAATACGACATCGCCCTCGTCCTTGGTTCCGGATGGGGCGGCGCGGCAGACATTATTGGTGAAACGATAGATGAGCTCCCTGCGCAGGACGTCCCAGGGTTTAGTGCGCCGGCGGTCATGGGGCACACCGCAACTATGCGGACAATCAGGGTGGCGGGAAGTGGGAAAATCGCCCTCGTTCTGGGGTCACGCACCCACTTTTATGAGGGCAAGGGCGTGCGCGCGGTTGCCCACGGGATGAGGACGGCGGCGGCGCTGGGATGCACACAGGTGGTGCTCACAAACGGCTGCGGCGGACTGAACGTTGAGTGGAAGCCGGGCCAAGTGGTGCTGATCAGCGACCACATCAACCTGACTGCGGAATCCCCCCTGGAGGGGGCGACGTTCGTGGATCTGACAGACCTGTACTCCCCGCGTCTGCGGACGCTGGCCCGCAGCGTCGATCCGTCGCTGCCCGAAGGCGTGTATGTGCAGTTCCGCGGGCCCCACTATGAGACGCCTGCTGAGGTGAACATGGCGAAGGTGATCGGCGGGGACTTAGTTGGAATGTCCACGACCCTGGAGGCCATCGCAGCGCGTGAATCGGGCCTGGAAATACTTGGTTTGTCACTGATGACGAATCTGGCGGCAGGGATCTCCCCTGATCCGCTGTCGCACGAAGAAGTAATTGAGATTGGTCACGAAGCCGCGCCCCGCATAGCGAAGTTGCTGGCGGACGTCGTGGCGAAGATGTGACGAAAGGATAGATGATGCCAGCACCAACCACATTCAACAGGGACGCCGTCCTAGAGTGGATCGCGGATGACCCCAACGGGCGTGATGCCGCGGAGTTAGAGGAGCTTTTGAAGCTCTCCGATGATGGGGATGAGGGCGCGACGGCGGAGCTCGCTGACCGTTTCTCCGGGATGCTCACCTTCGGGACGGCGGGGTTGCGTGGCCGACTGGGCGCGGGACCGAACCGCATGAACAGGGCCGTCGTTATCCGTGCTGCGGCGGGGCTGACGCGTTTCCTGGCCGGGGAGCTGCCCGACGGGTTCACGGTGGTCGTCGGGCACGACGCGCGTTATGGGTCGCGGGAATTCGCCCTCGACACCGCGGCGGTCGTTGAGGCTGGTGGCGGACACGCCATCGTCTTCGATAAGGCCCTCCCGACCCCCGTCACCGCGTTCGCGTTGCGTAACCTGAACGCGGATGCGGCCGTCATGGTGACCGCTTCCCATAACCCACCCCAGGACAATGGGTACAAGGTGTACTTGGGTGGGCGCATTGTCACGGGAGCGGGCCAAGGCACCCAGATTGTGCCCCCGTATGACGCGCAGATCCTGGAGCAGATTGAGGCCGTGGAATCCGTGAGGTCGGTACCACGTGCTGAGTCTGGCTGGGAATTCATCGGCGATGAGATGGTGGATAAATACATCGACCGAATCGCGGAGATTGTCCCCAATGGCCCGCGCGACCTGAGCATTGTCTTGACGTCGATGCATGGCGTTGGTGGAGAGACGGCTTTGAAGGCGCTGGCGCGCGCAGGATTTGAGCAGGTTACGGTGGTCAAGGAACAACATGAGCCGGACCCTGATTTCCCAACCGTCGCGTTCCCGAACCCGGAAGAACCCGGCGCCTTAGACCTGTCGTTCGCAACGGCAGCCAAGGTTGGTGCGGACATCATTTTGGCCAATGACCCCGACGCCGACCGCTCCTCCGCTGCGATCCCCGATGCTAAGTCCCCCACGGGGTGGCGCCAGCTAACGGGAGACGAGGTCGGGTCCCTGCTAGGTGAGCAGAAGGCGCGGGAAGTCGCGGCAGTTGTTTCTGCGGAAGACCTGCCGAAGCAGATGTTGGCGAACTCAATCGTGTCATCCCGTCTCCTTGGAAAGATCGCCAAGGAAATCGGGTTGGGCCATGAGAACACGTTGACGGGATTCAAGTGGATTTCACGGGTTCCCGGCATCGTCTTTGGATATGAGGAGGCACTGGGGTACTGCGTGGATCCGGACTATGTCCGCGACAAGGACGGGGTGTCTGCCGGAACGAAACTGGCCGCCCTGGCTGCATCATTGAAGGCGGAGGGGCGCACTGTTCAGGACAAGCTCGATGAGCTGGCGGAGCGCCACGGCCTGCACGCGACGGCCCCACTCACGATCCGTGTAGAGGACCTTGATCTAATCGCCAAGGGGATGTCTAACCTGCGCGCAAACGGGCTGGATGAGATCGCGGGATCCCCCGTCATCAAGGCGGTCGACCTAGCGGAGGGAATGGGCGACCTTCCCCCCACAGACGGCCTGCTATATGTGACGCAGCGTGATGACCGCGTGGTCGTTCGCCCCTCCGGCACTGAGCCGAAGTTGAAGTGCTACATAGAGGTCGTGGAACCTGTCGGCCAAGGATCTGTCACGGCCGCTAGGGTGCGGGCCGCCCAGCGCCTTGACGCCATCAAGTTGGCGATGAGGCCTGCGATCGGT
The DNA here is from genome assembly GCA_964344825.1 of uncultured Actinomyces sp. Taxonomy (GTDB): domain Bacteria; phylum Actinomycetota; class Actinomycetes; order Actinomycetales; family Actinomycetaceae; genus Scrofimicrobium. Next base: position 18,099 of record CAYFOT010000013.1, on the reverse strand, counting down.
ATCTAGTCCCAGATAAGTGGTGCGTCGCCTTTCGGTGGCGCACCACTTTCTTGCCCGCATGAGGAAGGGGCGGAACCCGCACAGGTCCCGCCCCTCTTCACGTCCGGACCTACTTAATCCTCAAGCCCCGCCAAGACGGCTGCAGTGCCGGAAAGACCCAGACGTGTGGCTCCGGCGGCGATCATCGCCTCCGCCGCCGCAGCGTCACGGATGCCACCAGACGCCTTAACGCCAATATCCGGGCCCACGGCTGCACGCATCAAGGCGACATCGTGAGCGTCCGCTCCACCGGCGGGGTGGAAGCCCGTGGACGTCTTGACGAAGTCCGCGCCCGCCCGCACGGCAGCCTGGCATGTTGCCGTGATCTCCTCATCCGTGAGGGCAGCCGACTCAATGATCACTTTCAGGAGGACACCCGGGGCCGCATCGCGCACGCCCTGAACTTCTTCCTCCACGGCCTCGTAATTCCCCTCTTTCACGAACGAAAGATTGACGACCATATCGACCTCGTCCGCACCGTCCTTCTGCGCCTGCGCGGCCTCTGCCGCCTTTATCGCGGGCTTCACGGCTCCGGAGGGGAAGCCCACCACCACGGCCACCTTCAACCCCTCTGGGACGTCTATGGGCAGCATGGAGGGCGAAACACACACGGAGAAGGTCCCCAGTTCCGCCGCCTCATCTATAAGTGCTTGGACGTCCGCGGAGGTCGCCTCCGGCTTCAACAGCGTATGGTCCACCATCCCTGCAACGGTCTTACGGTCAGTCATTAGTGCCTCCTGTGCACGTGATTGTTGTTGTCTTTTGGGCGGGCGGCGCTGACGGGCCACGCCCTCGTCCTCGCCCTCGCCCGCTTATCCTGCTTATCCTGCTTAT
>CAYFOT010000013.1:10824-17126 GCA_964344825.1 uncultured Actinomyces sp. | reverse complement strand
GCTTATCCTGCTTATCCTGCTTATTCCACGCGGTCCAGTATCAGTGGCGTCACGTCGGTTGGCGCTTCCGCGCTTATCTCTATCGCGCCTTCCAGGGCCTCAAGGCTACGCGGGAACTTCTCCGGCGTGTCCGTGAACAGGGTGAGAAGCGGCTGCCCCTTCTTGATGGGGTCACCCGGCTTGGCGTGCAGCTGAACACCCGCGCCGAGGTCCAGTTTCTCCCCTTGTCGCGTGCGCCCCGCACCCAGACGCCACGCCGCAATGCCGACGCCCCAGGCGTCCATTTTGTCGACAAATCCGTCCTCGTCCGCATAGACGACCTCGGAATGCTTGGCTTTGGGCAGCGGCGCGTCCAGATCGCCGTGCTGGTCGGCAACCATCCGCCGCCAGTGGTCCATCGCGCGCCCGTCGTTCAGCGCGGCCCGCACATCCACGTCCGTCTTCCCCGCCAAACGGAGCATCTCCTCCGCCAAGATGACGGTCAGGTCGACAACGTCCTTCGGTCCGCCGCCCGCCAGAACGTCGATGGATTCCTGCACTTCGAGGGCGTTGCCGATCATCAACCCAAGTGGCGTAGACATGTTGGTGAGCAGCGCGGACGTGCGCACTCCCGCGTCAGTCCCCAGCGCGACCATCGTTTCGGCCAGTTTCTTCGCCTGTGCCTGATCCTTCATGAACGCGCCGGAGCCCACCTTCACGTCGAGGACGAGGGCGCCCGTCCCCTCCGCGATCTTCTTCGACATGATCGAGGACGCAATGAGCGGGATGCAGTCAACCGTCGCGGTGACGTCACGCAACGCGTAGAGTTTCTTGTCCGCGGGGGCCAGGTCGGCCGATGCCGCGCAGATCACCGCTCCGGGGCCGTCCGGACCCAGCATGCGGAGCATCTGTTTGTCGCTGACCTCCGCCTGCCACCCCTTGATGGACTCCATCTTGTCCAAGGTGCCGCCCGTGTGCCCCAGTCCCCTGCCGGAAAGCTGCGGGACCGCCACGCCGAAGACCGCGACGAGCGGGGCCAGCGGCAACGTGATCTTGTCCCCTACCCCGCCGGTGGAGTGCTTGTCAGCCGTGGGGCGCCCCAGGTTGTCGAAGTTCATGCGAATCCCGGAGTTCATCATGGCCGTCGTCCACGTGACGATCTCTTCACGGTTCATCCCGTTTAGGAACACGGCCATGGCGAGGGCGGCCATCTGGTCACTGGTGACAACCCCGCGCGTGTAGGCGTCGATCACCCAGTCGATCATGGGGTCGGGGAGCCTGTGACCGTCCCTCTTAGTCCGGATGACGTCTACTGCGTCGAAAGCCTCTGGTGTACTCATTCCGCATCCTCATTCACTACAATCAAATCTTCTTCTTCCGCTTCCCACACGCGGTCAAGGTCTGCGGGGCCGAAGCCGCCGGGCAGAACCTCACTCATCGGCATGATGCCCTGGGGCATCCGCACCAAGAGGGAGTTGCCGCCGAACTCAAACAAGAGCTGCCTGCAACGACCACACGGGCTTGTCGCTTCACCAAGCGCGTCCACGCACGCAAACGCGACAAGTCGGCCGCCGCCGGTGCGCGCCAAATCGCTGACCAGCCCGCATTCTGCGCACAGAACCACCCCGTAGGATGCGTTCTCAACGTTGCAACCGGAGACGATCCGGCCATCATCAACCAGGGCAGCCGCACCAACGGGGAACTTAGAGTATGGCACGTACGCCATCTTCATTGCCTCTATCGCCTCATTGCGCAGCAACTGCCATGTGTCGTCGTCTATTTCTTGGCGTTCCATTGAACCCCTTCCATTGTTTGTCGACCTCAAAACTCTTTCGTAAGACCAGTTCGCGCCCACCGGCTAACCAATGGGCGCGAACTCTACTTCTGCATCACGGATACGGGATGCCTTCTGCGGCAGGCGGTCTGACCGCCCCCACGAAGCCCGCGACCGCAAGGATCGTGACTAGATAAGGAATCATCAACAGGTACTCTGCCGGGACGGGCGCACCTACGGCCTGCATGACGGCTCCGAGGTTCGTTGCAAAACCGAAGAGCAGCGCCGCGGTCAGCGCGCCGACCGGGTTCCACCGTCCGATGATCATGGCGGCGAGGGCGATAAAGCCGTTACCCGCAGCCATATCCTTGGAGAATGCCAGTCCCTGACCGACGGTGAAGAATGCGCCGCCTAGGCCCGCAACTGCACCGCCCAGGATGACGTTGTGCCAACGGGTGGCGTTCACCTTGATACCGACGGTGTCCGCAGCACGCGGCTTCTCACCCACCGCGCGCAGGCGCAATCCCCAGCGGCTGTTGAACAGCATGATCTGGAGGATGATGACGGCGGCGTACATGAGGTACACAAGGATTGTCTGGTTGAACAAGACCGGACCGATAACGGGAATGTCCTTCAGCAACGGTATGGGTAGCGTCGCCAACTTCATCGGTTTGTTCAGGTGGCTGGAGCTGGAAAGGAGCGTTGAGAACAAGAAGGACGTGACGCCAAGCGCCAGCATGTTCAGAACAACGCCGACCACGATGTTGTCGGACCTGTAGTTGATGGTGAACAACGCCAACAGCACTGCCAGCAGGGCCCCGGCGATGGGTGCTCCGATGAGCCCGGCCCAAGGCGTTCCGAAGATCGAGGCCGTCACTGCACCAGCGAATGCACCCAGCAGCAGCTGCCCTTCAATGGCGATGTTGATGACGCCGACGCGCTCATTGATCACGCCCGCAAGCGCACCGAACACAAGCGGGGTTGCGAACATGAGGCCGCCTGCTAGGAGCGAGACAATCGGCAGGTTGGCGGACGGGCGGCCTGCGACAGCGAGAATCAGGAACGTGAAGACGAACGCCACGCCCACGATCCCCAGGAACCATCCCGGAACAGGTTTGCGGTCGATGGCGAGCTTGAACGTCATCGCCGTTCCCGCTACCGCGATCGCAGCCAGTATCCAGGATGAGAGTGATGCCGGAATAGAGATGGTCCCCATGGTGAACCATGACGTCGCCCCAGAGAACGATATGTTGGCGTGTCCTTTGGCCGCGAAAGCCATGATGATCGTGAGGACAGTCATCACGGATGTGACGATGGGGTCGCGCCAGGATATTGGTACGACTACGCCTGTCAGCGACTCACTGTTGGGGGACGCGGCCAAGTTCGAAGGCTTCATTGCTGTGGTGCTCACGCCTCCACTCCTTCCTTCTTGGCGGACTCTTCGTCTTCTGTTTCAACCTTCGCGACGGTGATGGCGTTGGCCTTCTTCGCTTCGCGTGCGGCGCGGATCGCTTCGGATGCTGCAATAGTGAGGATGATGATTGCCTGCGTAATCAGCACGACGTCAACCGGGATGCCTGCGGAGGACTGCATCAGCGCGCCGCCTGCGTTTAGCGCTCCGAATAGGAGGCCTGCAAAGACGACGCCGACGGGTCTTGACCGCCCCAAGAGGGCAACAGCGATGGCGTCGAAGCCGATGCTTCCCGCAACGCCTCCTGTGATCGCCCGTTCTGTTCCCAGAACCGGTGCCGTGGCCGCTAGGCCCGCTAGGGCCCCGGACAGCACCAAGGTCATGACGATTACCAGCGGCACGTTGATGCCCGCGGTCTTCGCGGCCTCAGGGTTGGCGCCAGCCGCACGGATCTCAAATCCGAACGTTGAGCGGTCCATGAGCCACCAGACAAACACGGCCGCCAGGAGTGCAACCACCAGGCTGAAGTTCAGGCGGAAGCTGGAGCCCAACAGTGATGGGTATAGGGCCGTACCGTTCAATTTCATTGACTTACCTGGGAAGCCGTCACCGTAGAACCGTTGGGTTTGAAGCATGGCCGCTAGGAACAGGGCCGCCACAGAGTTCAACATGATCGTGACGATAACTTCGTTAGCGCCCAGTTTCGCCTTCAAGATGCCCGGTATGAAACCCCATATTGCACCCCCGACGATTGCGCCAACGATGGCGACAATCACGTGCACACCGGCAGGCAGGTTCCAAGCAAACCCGATGTAGCCTCCCAGCAGGGCGCCCATGATCAGCTGGCCTTGGACACCGATGTTGAACAGGCCCGCGGTGAATGACACCGCCACTGCCAATCCCGCTATAACAAGTGGGATTGCGCGGACAATCGACTCTGTGAGTGGGCGGATGGCGGCGGTGAACGTGCTTTGGCGCCAGTCGAAAATGGAACCGCGTATCAGGGCCGTGAAGAAGGAAGAGAATGCCCTCCACGCTTCTGAGAAGAAGTCACCTGGCGCCGCGAACAGGTAGCCGGCGGCCTTCTGAACCTCAGGGTCAAATATCACGACAATGAGGGCGCCTATGACCAACGCAATGACGATTGCCAGCGCGATCGTTCCCGTGGCGGGGCTCATCATCCCCTTGACGAACCTCTTCCACCACTGTTTGGCCGGGTCGGGCCCTACGTCCGGTTCAAGTGTGGGGGGTTCCGGATCAAGAATTGCAGGGCTACTCACCAGCATTCTCCCTTTCTTCTGCAGGTGACTCCTGAACGCGAGCCATCGCCTCCTCATGCGGGACACCAGCCATCATCAGCCCGAGGGCGTCACGTGGCGTGTCTGGCGGAACTATTCCAACAATGCCACCTCTGTACATCACTGCTATACGGTCGGCCAGCGCAACCACTTCGTCCAGCTCGGAGGAAACGACCAGTACTGCTGTGCCGTTATCGCGCTCTTCAACAATCCTGTTGTGCACGAACTCAATGGCGCCAACGTCAACGCCGCGTGTGGGCTGTGAGGCGACCAGGACCTTAATGGGGCGCGAAAGCTCCCGCGCCAAGATTGCTTTCTGTGCGTTGCCGCCTGAGAGGGTAGAGATCGGATCCTCAACATTCGTAAGCCGCACGTCGAATTCCACTGTTAGCTTCTCCGCGTGCTTCTTCACGATCGCGGGGTGCATGTTGACTCCGGTGGCAAAAGGCTTCTGGTCGTAACGGTTCAGGATCATGTTCTCCGCTACAGAGAATGATGCTATAGCACCGTCCTTAGACCGGTCTTCCGGGACGTACCCCAGTCCGTCATTGAACCTTCTCTTGATGGAAACGTCGTTGACGTCTTTGCCCGCCAGCTTGATGATTCCGCCGTCAATATGCTGGGTGCCGACAATGGCTTCGCATAGTTCCGTCTGACCGTTCCCTTGGACGCCTGCGACACAGAGGATCTCACCGGAGCGCACTTCAAACGAAACATGGTTCAACGCCATTGCCCCGTCTTCGTCCACCAGAGACACTGCGTCGAATTCCAGTCCGGGCGGGCCCAGTTTCGCAGGTGTCTTCTCAACCTCCAGGCTGACTGGGCGACCAACCATCATCGAGGCCAGTTCTTTTTCGGAATCCGTGGGCTTCGCGGTCCCTACGACCTTTCCACGGCGAATAACCGTGATCGTATCCGCGATCGCCTTAATCTCACGAAGTTTGTGCGTGATGAGAACAATGGACGTTCCCGAGGCTTTGAGCTGACGCATAATCTCAATCAGTTCGTCAGTCTCTTGAGGGGTGAGCACCGCCGTGGGCTCATCCAAGATGAGAACCTTTGCGTCGCGCGACAGGGCCTTGATGATCTCAACCCTCTGCTGCACGCCGACCGGCAGGTTTTCAATCAGAGAGTTTGGTTTCAAACCGAACCCGAACTTCTCTGAAAGCTCCTCCACCCTCTTACGTGCCTGCCTGAGGTTCAGCATCCCCAGCGGGCCGACAGTCGGTTCGTACCCCAGTGCCACAGACTCTGCGACTGTGAATACGGGGACCAACATGAAGTGCTGGTGTACCATGCCGATGCCGGCAGCAACCGCATCCCCTGGACCAGAAAAATGTACGGGCTGACCGTCAATCAGGATCTCACCTGCATCGGGCTGGTACAGCCCGTAGAGGACGTTCATCAACGTCGACTTGCCGGCGCCATTCTCACCAAGAAGCGCATGAATCTCACCGGGCTTAACCGTCACGGTGATGTCATCATTCGCCACGAGGGGTCCGAAGACCTTGGTGATCCCTCTTAGTTCGAGTTCCATACTGATCCCTTCGTCTGTGCAGGGCCCGGACGGGTCATCCGTAAAACGATGGGAACTGAGGATAAAACCGTGTTCGTCTGAACGATCTGGTTTGCCATCATTGCCAAACGATTTACGCTTACAAGAATAGTCTGCGTGCCACGTGGTCGTAGGAGTCTAAACGCTGTTCACGCGTTCTGACAAATCCACCCGGGACCGGATGGCGACGTCCTTGGCTTCTACCCATTCCCCTCCTGCTGTGAAAGCACTCTCAATCCTACCGAAGACCGGTGCCGGCGGCAGGGCAACACCCGCGGCCCCACA
>CAYFOT010000013.1:2075-10724 GCA_964344825.1 uncultured Actinomyces sp. | reverse complement strand
CATCCGGGGACACCCAGCGACGAAGCGAAAGCTCGAACGATTTTTGCCGGTCCTGTCAGCGCACACATCACTATCTGTGGCATCGGAGTGCAAGAGAAACACTTAGGCGGCATCAGTTACTCGTGTCGAGACCATGTTGCCCCCTCGAGAGCACATCAGAGAGCCGAAGTCGGCAACTACACCCTGTCCGCCCTGGCCCAAACATGAAAAAGGTGGGGACCCGCCCTCGCGGATCCCCACCTTTTGTGTGTGAGCTACAGATTTACTGTGCCCTTCAGGTTCTTCTCAATGAAGAGAGAAACCTACTTAGGGGTGTTCACAGACTCAACAACGATCTTTCCGTCGATGATGTCCTGCTTCAGCGCCTCAACCTCTTCGTTCAACTCCGGGGAGACCTTGTCTGCGAAGTCGTGCCACGGGGCAATTCCAACGCCACCGTTAGCCAGGGTGCCAACGTACGCTTCAGCGGAGAACGTGTCGTCAACAACGGACTGGATGACATCGTAGACAGCCGCGGAAATCTGCTTCATGACGGAGGTCAGGATGACGGATGCGTCATCCGGGTTCGTCTCAACACCGTCAGCGTCAACCCAAACGACCATGGTGCCAGCGTTCTCACGTGCTGCAGCAAGCGTTCCGGAACCAACCGGGCCCGCAACAGGCATGATCACGTCCGCGCCCTGCTGGATCAGCTGCTCAGAGAACTGCTTACCCTTGGAAACGTCTTCGAAGTTACCGGTTGCCATGCCATCCTGAGCGGCCTTGTCCCAGCCCAGAAGTACGACCTCTTCGTTGTGGGCTTCGTTCCACTTGTCGACACCGTCTGCGTAGCCGTCAGCGAAGATAGCGGTTGAAGGCAGGTTCATTCCAAGGAAGGTTCCGACCTTGCCGGTCTGTGACATGCCAGCCGACGCGTAGCCAGCCAGGTATGAGGCCTCAGCTGTGTTGAACAGCAGCGGCTTCGCGTTGTCGTGCTCTGAGTTGAAGCCGGAGTCCACCAGTGCGAACTTCGTCTCCGGGTAGGACGCAGCAGCCTCATCCATGGCGTCAGCCATCAGGAAACCAACGCCGATGATGATGTCGCAGCCACCCTGAACCATGTTCTCAATGTTCGGGATGAAGTCTGCATCGGAAGAGGACTCAGCTTGGTCAACCTCAACACCCAGTTCGCTCTTCGCCTTCATCAGGCCTTCGTGGCCGGACTGGTTGAAGGACTTGTCGTCAAAGCCGCCGGAGTCAGAGACCATGCAGGCCTTCACGTCGCTCTTAGCGGTTTCGGTCGCGGCAGCGTCACCGGACTGATCCGTACCCTCAGACTTTTCTGGTGCGGCACCACATGCCGCAAGGCTCAGAGCAGCAACTGCTGCAACTGCGCCGAATCGCATAATGTTCTTCACGTATTCCTCCTGATCAATTACAGAACCATGCCCAATCGCTGCCACCTTGCACGAGATGGTGGCTGGGCCATGGAGTTTAGCCTAACCACGCCCCCTCAGGGTTCCAATGTTTTCGCCGGTTTCTAGGCAAACCGCAACAATTCTGTGACGGATGCCGGATACGTCACGCTAAGTGATGTCGGACCGGCCCATTTCTCGCGCCTTGTCCACGGCTTTTTTTACGCTTTGGGCGTTAGCGGTGGTGGTGACAAGTAAAACGTCACCCGTGTCGATGATCACGGCGTCGTCAAGACCAACGACCGCCACGACTTTCTCCTGCGGCGCGGAAACGTACGTACCGGACGCGCCCACTTCCAGAAGGTTCTCCCCCGCAACGTGGGAGGGCGAGGTCGCCATCCGCGCCAACGCCTTCATATCCCCCACGTCAGACCAACCGGTACCCAAAGGCGCCTTCACAACCGCGACGCCCCCCATGGACGCCACGGGTTCCGCTAGGGCATGGTCGATGGCAATTTTGGGGACGGTGTCCCAGAGGGAGGCGACGGACTCACCCGCGCCCTCGCCCTCGTCCCCCCACATACCCGCGATGTGCGCCAACGTCTCCCACATCTGGGGGTGGAGTTCGCGAAGATACCCAAGAGTTTCGCTGCATCGCATGACGAACATGCCCGCATTCCACAGGAAACCGTCCGCCACGTACCGCTTTGCTACGTCCGCGGGAGGCTTTTCCACGAACTGCGCGACTTGGAGAACGCGGGGGGCGACCTCCGTCTTGGTCGGCTCAATGTAGCCAAACGCGGTCGAGGGCGACGTCGGCTCCACACCAATCGTCGTTATAAAGCCGCTGGTGGCACCGCGAATGGCGTCGCGAACGGCCGCGTGGAATAGGTCCTCATCCTCCACCGCGTGGTCTGCGGCGAAGGAACCGACCACCGCGTCCTCGCCAAACCGTGCGGCGATCAACATCATTGCGAGGCCGATAGCCGGCATAGAGTCGCGTCCGCTGGGTTCCGCGACGATGCGGATGTCAAGGGCGGGGTCCACCGCCCCCTCTTGGCGCAGGCCCTCGATCTGGTCGCCAACCGCCTTTTCGTGCCTGCGCCCCGTCACGATTGTGACGGACGCGGACAGGGGCGCTAGACGGAGGACGGTGGCTTCTAGCAAACTCCGCCCTCGCCCCAACACGTCGATCAAAAACTTCGGGTGGCCCACGCGCGAAAGCGGCCAGAGCCGCGTGCCCGCACCCCCCGCAGGGATTATTGCGTGCAGTTTTGCCTGATCGGCAACGCGGTTCTGGCCGTTTTCCATGGGATTGTCTCCCTATCTAGTTGTCCTGATTGCCCCGGTGGGCGGTGTGGCTTGCGCCCTAGTCGTTCGCGGTGGCAGCCTCAACCTCTGCCTCAGCGTCGGCCAAGGCCTCTGCTTCTTCCTCAACGTTCTCAGTGATTGCAACAACTGTGAGGATGTCACGCTCCAGCAGGTCCTCATTCACCTCAACGCCCTCTGGCAGCTTGAGATCAGAAACGCGGACGATGGTGCCCTCCGGCAGCCCCTCCACGTCCACGTCCAACGACTCCGGAATGGAAATCGCGGGAGCGGTGATGACCAGGGAGTATTCTTCCTGCTGCAACTGGGTGCCTGCTGCGGGCTCACCAACCACAACGAATGGAACCTCAACCTCAACGCGCTCCTTAGCGGAAACCGCAAGCAAGTCAACGTGGAGGATGTCGCGGCGAACCGGGTGACGCTGAATGTGCTTCACGAGGGCGAGCTGCGTGTTCGAACCATACGTCACGTTCACAACCGCGTTCGCGTTGTCCTTCACAATGAGGAACACTTCGTGGCCCGGCAGATCCAGGTGAACCGGATCCAAAGAGTGGCCGTACACGACCGCGGGGACCAGACCTTCGCGACGTGCGCGACGTGCGGAGCCCTTACCGACCTCAGTGCGGACTGTGCCCTTGATGTTGTTATCTGCTGCCATACCTTCATACCTCCGTTGTGTGGGCCGTCGGCCCGCGTTCTTTGCGTTGCCGGGCGACACCCCAAGGTAGAGGTGGCAAATCCTGTCGATCACGGAAACTCTCGTTTCCCTCGCCAAGCAGTCGCTTCACACTATCTAAAAGCAGCGCGTCACACCAAACGCGTGAGGTGCGCACTTCGTCACCACTGCGTGCGCACCCCTGCTTCTTTCAGATCCGTTTATGCTTCCCCATCAAACATAGATGTCACGGAACCGTCCTCAAACACCTCATGGATGCCACGCGCCAACAGCGGGGCGACGGGAAGAATCGTTAGCCGCTCAAACCGCTTTTCGGGCGGGACCGGCAGCGTGTCCGTGATGATAACTTCGGAGGCCCCGCAGTTCTGGAGCCGCTCCGTGGCAGGGTCCGAAAGGACACCGTGGGTCGCGGCGACAATCACTTCTGACGCGCCCTCTTGGAAAAGCACGCGGACGGCTTCCGATATTGTTCCCGCCGTGTCGATGAGGTCGTCAACGATCACGCACTGGCGCCCGCGGACGTCACCCACGACACGGTTCGCGACCGCAACGTTGGGGCGGGACGTGTCGCGGGTTTTGTGGACGAACGCCAGCGGGCAGTTACCCAGCTTGGCCGCCCACTTCTCCGCAACGCGAATGCGGCCAGCATCCGGAGACACAACCGCAATGCGTTCCTTGTCGATGCGTTGGCGCACATAGTCGATCAGTACGGGCATGGCCCACAGGTGGTCAACGGGACCATCGAAAAACCCCTGAGCCTGGGCGGCATGGAGGTCCACGCTCATCACGCGGTCCGCTCCCGCAGCCTTATACAGGTCTGCCACCAGCCGCGCCGACACTGGTTCACGTCCCTTGTGCTTCTTATCCTGGCGCGCGTATGGGTAGAACGGCGCAACCGCGGTGATCCTCTTCGCCGATGCGCGCTTCGCGGCATCGATCATGATCAGCTGCTCCATAAACCACTTGTTGGTCGGTGCTGCCAGAGATTGGATGATAAATACGTCGGCGCCCCGGACGGACTCCATGAAACGGAAATAGATCTCCCCGTTCGCAAAGTCGTAGGCCTTAGTGGGGATGACGTCGCAACCGAGTGCGACCCCAACCTCATCTGCCAACTGGGGATATGCGCGCCCCGAGGCGAGCACCAGACGCTTCTCTCCCGAACTGATAATCCCACTCACGATACGCTCCCCTAGATCGGTTCTACTTGATCGCATTCATCGCTGTGAAAGGTGCAAGCCTCACACCCGGTTCAACGCTCACACCTGCAAGGTGACTCTGCGGGGCATACGCGCCCTCACCAACCGAAGCGTCAATCACCGTGGAGTTCGGCCCAACGGTCGCGTTCGGCCCCACGTTGGTGCGCCCCACCAGTGAAGTGAACGGCTTAATCACCGCGTCCTTCCCAATGGTCACTTCCACATCGATGGACGTATTAGCCGGGTCTTCGACGCTGACCCCGGCAACGCAGTGCGCCTTACAAATCCTCTGGTTAAGCTCCGCCCGCAAGGCAGCCAACTGCCAGCGGTCGTTACACCCTTCCGCCTGCCACGGGTCGTCCAAGACAAACGCGGAAACTAAGCGACCTTCCGCGACGGCGAGGGCGACCGTGTCCGTCAAATACACCTCACCCTGGTCATTGTCCTGACCAACCCGGGAGAGCGCATCAAACAGGAACTCCGCGTCAAAAGCATAGATACCCGCGTTGATTTCGCGGATTGCACGCTGGGCGTCCGTGGCGTCGCGGTGCTCAACGATGGCGACTACCGGGGCGGTTTCGCGCAGCGCGTCCTCGTCCTTACCCGCATCGTCCCCATCCGCCTGGCGCACCACGCGCCCGTACCCCGTCGGATCCTCAGAAATAGTAGAAACCAGGGTGACCGCCGCACCTGACTTTTCGTGCTGGTCAACCAGTTCACGCAGCGTTTCGGTCTTCAGTAGGGGAACGTCCGCCGATGTTACGAGGACGGTGCCGCGAATCGGCTCCCCCGCTTCCGCCGCCCCTTCAAGCCCGCAGAACACGGCGCGTCCCGTACCAGGTACCTCATCCTGGTCAGCGATGATCGCATCTGGGAGAACCTCCACCGCCTCTTCGGCAACGCGGTCACGATCGTGGCGAACAACCACGACCACCGACTCCGGGTCCAGCCCCATCACCGCGTGCATGGCGTGCCCAAGAAGGGTGCGTCCCAGCAGAGGGTGGAGAACTTTGGGTAACGATGACTTCATCCGGGTGCCTTGACCCGCCGCCATTATGATCGCGGAACAGGCTTCTGCCACGCGTGAACCCCCAGGTATGAACGTGAAAAGAGCCCGATCGGGCTCCTGGACACTCCCAGTCTACAAGCAATTGAAGACGACACCGGCAGGAAACCGAAAGACCGTTGCGCGAAGCGCTCCGCCCCCAGGACTCGAACCCGGACTAAGGACACCAAAAACCCCTGTGCTGCCATTACACCAGGGCGGAAAGCACCAGCCATTGTGCCACACCTTGCACCCCCTGGGAAACCGAGACACCTGCGCTACCCTTAGGCCGTGGCACATCTTCTTGGCGTCGAGGGCGCAACAGTCAGTTTCCCAACCCACACCGTCTTAGACAACGTGACGTTGGGGATCTCTGACGGGCAAAGAATCGGCATCGTCGGCCGCAACGGGGACGGGAAAACGACCCTATTGCGCCTAATCGCGGGGGACTTGGAGCCACACGGCGGCAAGGTGGTGCCGCGCAGGGGCCTGCGCATCGGTTACCTGTCCCAACGCGATGACTTCGCGCCGGGCACGACTGTGGCGGACGCCATTGTGGGGAATACCCCAGAGCACGTTTGGGCGGGCAACCCCACTATCCGCGCGGTCATCGATGGTTTGGTGGGCGATTTGGAGTGGGACGGCCTTGTATCCGAACTGAGCGGTGGACAGACGCGCCGCGTGGCGCTGGCCGCGCTTTTGGCGCAGGAGTGGGATCTGCTCATCCTGGATGAGCCCACAAACCACCTTGACCTGCAGGGCATCGCGTGGCTGGCCAATCATTTGAAGACGCGCTGGTCGCGGAATACGGGCGGCCTCGTGGTTGTCACGCACGACCGCTGGTTCTTAGACGAGATCAGCACGGACACCTGGGAAGTCCACGACGGGATGGTGGAGCCGTTCGAGGGCGGCTACGCCTCCTATGTTCTCCAGCGTGTGGAGCGCGACCGGATGGCGGCCGCAACCGAGGCGAAGCGGCAGAACCTTCTGCGCAAGGAGTTGGCGTGGCTGCGCCGCGGTGCGCCCGCACGGACTTCGAAACCGAAGTTTCGTATTGACGCGGCCAACGCGTTGATCGAGGACGAGCCCGCGCCGCGCGACAGCATCGAACTTTCCCGCATGGCTACCGCGAGGCTTGGGAAAACCGTGGTTGACCTGGTGGACGTCTCCTTTGGTTATGGCAAGGAGCCTCTCCTTGAGGACGTCACCTGGCGAATCGCGCCGGGCGAACGCGCGGCGGTCCTAGGTGCGAACGGCGCCGGTAAGTCCACGTTGCTGGGTTTGATTGCCGGGGAGCTAACGCCCTCGTCCGGACGCGTGCGCCAAGGCAAGACGGTGGAGTTGGCGGTGTTGGACCAGCAGTTCAACGCCCTCGCCGAAATCGCGGATGACCGCGTTCGCGAGGTGCTGGGGCGGGAGAAGACGACGTTCGAGGTCGGCGGGAAAGAACTTACGCCCGCGCAGTTGCTGGAGCGACTGGGGTTCTCGAAGGCGCACCTGCAGTCTCGCGTGAAGGAACTGTCCGGCGGGCAGAAGCGGCGTCTGCAACTCTTGATGATTCTGCTGTCGCAGCCAAACGTTCTGATTCTTGACGAGCCGACGAATGACGTGGACACCGACATGCTGACCGCGCTGGAGGACCTGCTAGACACGTGGCCGGGCACGCTCATTGTCGTGTCGCATGACCGCTACCTGCTGGAGCGTGTCACGGACCAGCAATACGCAGTTTTCGAGGGCGGTTTCCGCCACCTTCCCGGCGGAGTCGATGAGTATTTGGAGTTGGCAGCATCCGGGTCTTCCAAGAAAACTGGCACTTCCCAGGGCACGTCCGGCACCGTCGGCGCAACCGACGCGGGCACCAGCCCCGACGCTGATTCCTCGCCTGGCGCGGGGCCTGCCGATTCGCCGTCGCCCCTAACCGGGTCTGAACTGCATGCTTTGAAGAAAGAACTGGCCTCTGTGGAACGGACACTGGAAAAGGCCGAAGCAAAGATCGCCAAGATCCACCAGAAAATGGCGGAGCACGACCAGAGCGATTTTGAGGGCCTAGCGGAACTGACAGGCGAACTGAACGCGGCAAATGAAGAGAAGGACTCCTTGGAGGAGCATTGGCTTGAACTGGGTGAAACACTAGGTTGAGGCACCACCCAAACATAGAGGCCAAGAGGGTCTAGGAGACTGGTCCGGTGGCGCCAAGTCGTGTCACCGCCTCATGGAGAGCTCGGAGATGTCGTCGGCGCATCTGCGGGTCAGTTCGGGTCCCCTGTCCCCTTTGCGAACCTCTCCAACGCCAAGAGCAAGGTGCCGTGCATGGTTTTTTCTATTCGTGTCACCAACATGTCAGGGTCCTCTTTCCCATTCGTAGTCAGCCAACACAGGAAATGCCCCAACACGATCACTGCGAAATGGTCAACAATGAACTCACGATCCTCCTCGGCGATGACTAAGTCCCCCTGTAGCTCGGCTACCAGCGCACGCATCATCGCGCGGAATTGTTCGAGGAAGAAGATGTCCCTCTGCTTGTGCCCCAAGGAGGTCAAGACCGCAAGCATCTGATCAAAGTTGTCGCGCATGTAGTTCAAAAGGGTGCGGTAGCCATCGGCCCACTGGTCGTAGGTAGCGTGGGCCATGATGTGATTCGCGACCTCCACCTCGAACACCCACACCGCCAGGTCGTACACGTCGGAGAAATGGTAGTAGAAGGTCTGCCGGTTGATCCCGGCCGCCGCGGAGAGTCGGGAGACGGTGACTTTGTCGAGGGCGGTCGTTCTCAACGCGTCTTTGAGGGCGGCGCCCAGTAGCTCCCGGGTACTAGCGGCCACGCCCACCACCCCTGCTCACGCTATTCGCTCTCACCATTCCCTCTCGTCCGCATCTTCGCACGCGTCCGCACGGTCGCCTTCGCCCTCGCACGCGTCCGCACGGTCGCCCTCGCCCTCGCCCTCGCCCTTGCCCTCGCACGCGTCCGCACGGTCGCCCTCGCCCTCGCCCTCGCCCTAAAAGCGT
>CAYFOT010000013.1:0-1975 GCA_964344825.1 uncultured Actinomyces sp. | reverse complement strand
GTCCCAAACTGGGCCACGCGGGCGCCCTCGACCCGCATGAAAAGCGCTCGACTACGACACTTTCAAACAATTGTCTATCACGGACGCGAGGCGCGGCGCCATAGCCTCAAATAGACAGCGGCGTGGACGCCGCAGAAATGACTGAATAAAGGAGACAACGGGTGTTCCTCTTCGCATCGATACCCTGGTATTCGTGGGTAATGTGGTTCGTGGTTTTGGCCGCCCTCATCATCGGAAATGAGGTGGGGCGCCGCTGGAAGTGGGGCGGGATCACCCTCTTCATCATCATCCCAATCATCTTGACGATATTCGTTTTCCCCGTGACCACCGCCGGGTCGTCGACGGGAACGTGGTTCCACTGGGTGAAGGTTTACTCTGCACTCGCCGGAGTCCTCGGATTCATGGCGATCCGTTATATCCCGCGCCTCGCCAAGCACAAGTGGGCGCTGGTTTTCCCCGCCGCTATCCTGGCGCTGAACATTCTTGAGGCGTGCATCCGCGACTTCCAGGTCGGGCTCATGGGCGCTGACGGCATCGTTGACGGTGTCTACATGATTTCAGGCCCGTGGAACTGGATGAACGGCATCGCTGGCCTCATCAACCTGATCACGATCTGTGGCTGGTTCGGAATCTTTGTCTCCTCTGACAAGTCCAAGGACATGATCTGGCCAGACATGCTGTGGTTCTGGATCATTGCCTACGACCTGTGGAACTTCGCCTACGTTTACAACTGCGTTGGTGACCACTCCTTCTACGCGGGCGCTGCACTGCTAATCTCCTGCACGATCCCCGCATTCTTCATCAAGAAGGGCGCATGGCTGCAGCACCGCGCGAACACCCTGGCCCTGTGGATGATGTTCACCATGGCGGTTCCCGCGTTCGTGACGGATTCACAGTTCGCTGTTGAGAGCTCCAACAACCCCACCGCGCTGTTCACCGTTTCCGCGATTGCGCTGGCTTCCAACGTTGCTGTGCTGGTCTTCCAGATCTACACGATCCGCAAGCGTCACCTGAACCCGCTGAAGGACGAGCTGTACACCAACCTTGAGGCCTACAAGTCAGTAGTTGCCGAGAACGTTGGCCCGGACGCGCAGGACAGCGACATTCACGAGGAAATCTCCGCAATCGAGAAAGATCTTCGCGATCTTCACGAGGGCGAGGGCGTCAAGGGCAAGCGCGTCAAGGAACGCGTCTGACCACTTTGTCGCCTGGCCGCCTCACCGTCCATAACGGCGCAAACTGTTGCGGTGGCGCATAGGACACGAGAAGTGCCCGTCTGGAATCACCCAGGCGGGCACCTTTTCTGCGTTAACTTGCGACTTCTGCGCCAGCTAGGGACTCGCGGCCAGTCCGATGCCGACGGTCGGCACACAAAGCTGTGGTGTCACCCTCGACCGCATTGGACAGCCGTCGCCGATCGCGTTAGTCCCTAACGGGCGGCAGCGCGGTTCGCACCGTCACGTTCATCCTGTTCCACACGTTAATGACGGAGATGGCCAGGATCAGATGCGGGATTTCTTCTTCGGAAAAACTCGCTTCAACCTCCGCCCACACGTCGTCGGTCACGCCCTGCTCGCTAATCAGGGTGATCTGTTCCGTCAGGGCGAGGGCGGCGCGTTCCCTTTCCGAAAACAGCTCCCCCGCTTCTTCCCATGTCGCGACCAGGTCAACCTGCCGCTGTGAGGCACCCGCCTCCACGGCTTCCGGCGCGTGCATGTCCAAACACCAGGCGCACTTGTTGATCTGGGATGCGCGGATGTCGACGAGGGCGATAAGCCGAGTCCCGAGCGTCCCTGGGTTCACGTACCGTTGCACACCCAAGACAGCCTTGTACGCTTTCGGGTCGACTTCCCTGATTGACATGCGTTGCTGTGAAGACACGGCAACCCCCACCGACAGATCTCCAACTGCTGGCCCACAACGGAACACCGCATCGACAGGCCCCCAACTGCAAAACTGCACCGTCGTCGGCGCC
>CAYFOT010000012.1:30965-39608 GCA_964344825.1 uncultured Actinomyces sp. | reverse complement strand
TGCTGACACATTGGTTTTCAAGACCAACACCTTCGGCCACTCGGTCAGCCCTCCCGAACCCACATTGTACCGCGCAACCCGCGCGCCACAGATAATCGTGGGTTGTGACAAAAACCGCCCTCGCCCATAACCCCGACCACTCACCTAGTGGACGCTACGCGCGGAGGCAGGCGCCCAGTCTCCTACGCGCCGAACTGCGATGACCCACGCGGCTCCTGGTTCCAACTGAAGAACGGCTTCGCGCCCCGCGTATCCCGGCGCCCACGCCGCCCACGCGGACGGATAGGCGCACCCTGGGGCTTATCCAGCAACCCCCGCGCCAACGCTGCCCCCATCGGCGGCCACAACGGCACCCTCCCAATCAGGAAAGCCTGAATGGTGTGGTAGATGTCCGGACGCGACGAAATGGTACCTTCCATCGGTTCGTTGTCCGCACTCAGCTGGCGAGCCACCACACCGGGTTCCAGCATCATGTAGTCGTTCAAATAGTCAATCCAAGAGTGGTAGGAGTGCTCATACGCCTCCACGTCCCCCTCATGCCCACCGTCATCCAGGACAGCACGCCGGAGCGCAACCGCTGCGCAGATTCCCTCACTTTGAACCCACTGCAACCGCTCACTCAGTACCGGCAAACCCTCAAAATCGACCGTGTAGAGGAACCCTGGCTGCCCATTCCGGCGCCACCCGTCTTGACGAGCCCGCTCAAACAGTTCCTGGGGTCCATAACGCAGGAAGGTTGCCTCAGCCAACCCCTCTTCACGCAGGGCTGCGCGCAACTGGACACCTAGGCGCGCCAGTTCCATGCCGTGACCGACCACGAACCCAAAGGGATAGTAGTGGGCGTTCGGGTCCTCCCTGTTGAAGTCTAGGAGGGGACGCCAATTCTCATCGTGGTGCTCCGGGACCCGCCAGTTATGGTGGCTGGCTTCCGCGTATGCAAACTCCAGCATTCCCTGCGCGCGGTGGATCCAATCGGTGTCTTGAATAGCCTCTGAAGCAGCCAAGTACGCCTCAACGGTGTGCATTAGGGAGTTCATCCCCCGGTACTTCTCCACCTCAGACCAATCCCGGGAGAACCGGTCATAGGTCCGACCCGTGTCCGGGTCATACCAGTGGGCCAACTGATCCGCCAAGGCGTCATTCAGTAGCTCATGCGCCCCCGGCCGGTTCGCATTCGTTGCAGTCGCAGCCGCCAGAATCAGGAAGGAATGCGCATATTGCCACTTCGTCTCACCATCTTCGGACCAGGGCACCCCATGCCCATCCTCATTCGGGTCGTGCTCAATTGCGGTATACCACCCACCGTATTCACGGTCGCGGAAATACGTCTGCATGCAGCGGATCCCATGGTCGCAATACCGCCGACTCCCGGGAATACCCATCAGCACACCCAAAGAGAACGCGAACGTCATGCGGGCTGTGATTGCGAGGTCGATCGGCCTATCCGCATCAAGCCGCCCATCCGGTCGAAAGTATCCGTAGCCGGTAGGTGCCCAGGCCGCGTGGCCGTGTTCCAGCAGCTCCTGCATGTTCCGCGATAGCCATCGGTTGTGCTCTATCGACTCTAACCAGCCCATGTCCCCGCCTTGGCGCCCTCGACAACAAATCCCACCCGCAGAAACGGGTCACCGCCCAATCATAGTCCGATCCGGCATCCCCACTATCGGGGCGAGGGCGAAACGTAAGACGCTGGCGCCTCAGTACCTGCGGAGCAACGCCTCTAAGACTGCCGCGGCCCCGTCATGGTCGACCGCCCCGGTGGTTGCATTCGCCGCCTCAACTACCTCCGGGGTCGCGCCACCCATCGCAACCCCGTGCGCCGCCCAACGCAACATAGCTATGTCGTTGGTGCCGTCACCGACCGCGATAGTGCCCGCGGGGTCCACACCCAGCTGTTCGGTCAGTACGCCAAGCCCCTGCGCTTTCGTGGTGCCCAAAGCGGTCACGTCCGCCCAAGACGTCCACCCCACCGCACATTCCACATACGACAAATCTATTTTGGCGAGGGCGTCCGCGAAGACTTCTCTTTCCATCCCCGGCACCCTGGCAATCAAACGTATGGTCGGCTCCCTCAGCAGACGCTCCAGGTCCTGCAGATCCTGCACCGACGCCAGTTCACCCGGAGGAAACAGGTTACTGACACGCATCGTGTCATGACCGTCGTCCGTAGCCAGTATCGCGTCCGGGACCACGTCCAGGATCGCTTCAGCAACGCGCCTGGGATCGAAGAAAGTCTCCTGTAGTTTCGTGTAGACATGCCGTCCGTCAGCCGCGCGCTCCCAACGAAGGATCTGTGCACCATTTGAAGAGACGGAGAAGCCCGGCGACATACCGAGCTCCTCAAACACAGGCTTCGTTGCACTCAGCCCGCGTCCCGTCGCAATGACGATGTTGATCCCTGCCTCAATCGCTGAGTTCACCGTCCGGTAGACGTTCTGGGACGCACCCTTCGCAGTCAGGAGCGTCCCGTCCACGTCGAGGGCGACCATTACCTTCCCCGGATCCGTCGGCAGCGTGTCCGGCAACGCGCGGGCGGCGTTTTCGACCTGCTGGTCGTACGGAACGCCCTCGCCCCTATGAGGGGGCGGCGTAATCAGACTCTGCGGCGTGCGCGCGCGTGGCGCTCCGGGAACCTGCGTCACTGCGGCTTCATTACTTCCAGGCCGCCAAGGTAAGGCTGGAGGGCCTTTGGGACGTTCACACTACCGTCCTCATTCTGATGATTCTCCAGCATCGCAACCAACCACCGTGTTGTTGCCAGTGTGCCGTTGAGTGTCGCGACGGTCTCTGTTCCGCCGTCCGTCCGTTCCCGGACCGAAAGGCGACGGGCTTGGAACGTCGTGCAGTTGGAGGTCGAAGTGACCTCCATCCAGCGCTCCTGGGTGGGCAGCCAGGCCTCACAGTCATATTTTCGTGCAGCCGACGTGCCGAGGTCGCCCGCGGCCGTGTCGATGACGCGGTAGGGCAGCTCTACCTTCGCCAACATCTCCTCTTCCCACGCCAAGAGACGCAAGTGCTCCTCATGGGCGTCTTCCGGCTTGCAGAAGGAGAACATCTCCACCTTGTTGAACTGGTGGACACGGATGATCCCGCGGGTGTCGCGCCCGGCAGCGCCCGCTTCACGCCGGTAACAGGTTGACCATCCCGCATACCGCAGCGGCCCATTGGAAAGGTCAATGATCTCCCCTTCGTGGAAGCCCGCAAGCGCAACTTCGGAGGTTCCAACCAGGTACAGGTCATCAGTGGGCAGGTAGTAGATCTCATCTGCGTGCTCACCCAGGAACCCCGTGCCACGCATGATCTCTGGCTTTACCAAAGTGGGTGTGATCTGCAAGGTGAAGCCTGCGGCCACCGCCTGATCGGCCGCCATAGACAACAGCGCTAATTCCAGGCGCGCACCTATCCCGCTGAGGTAGTAGAAGCGGGAGCCGGAAACCTTGGCGCCGCGCTTCACGTCGATTGCCTGCAGGCCCTCCGCCAACTCCAAATGATCCTTCGGCTGGAAGCCTTCCGTAGCAAAGTCCCGCCGTTCAGGACCTTCGATGCGCAGGACTTCGAATGCGTCCGCGTCGCCCGCGGGGGCACCTTCCTCAACTAGGTTCGGGATTTGCATTGCGAGGGCGGTGGCCGCCTGCTCCGCCTCATCCGCCGCCTCCTTGGCGGCCTGCACTTTCGCAGCTAGGTTCTTTGCCTCCGCCAAGGCGGCGGGCCTGTCTTCTGGGGCGGCCCGCCCAATGCTTTTAGATACCACTTTTTGTTCCGCCCGCAACGCTTCAAACTGTTGGAGGGAGGAGCGTCGCAGCTCATCGGCTTCGATCAGGGCATCAACGAGCGCCGGGTCTTCCAACCTGGCAACCTGCGACGCTTTCACGGCCTCTGGATTTTCGCGGATAAAACGCATATCAATCATGGGTCCATGTTAACCGTCCCCATGCTCTGGGGCCATCACACGGCGTACTGCGCTTCAACCAGTGGGGAAGTCGCGCGACCACAGAGGCGTCGTCGCGTGACTCCAATCAGCGGTCCGTATGCCTACTACCTCTGATACGTCCCGTGGATTACGGCGCGCCCAATGGTGTGGAATAGCGCGTTGAACGCGACGGCGGTGGGTGTGGCTTCCGCGTCTAGGCCAAGGCTCTCAACGTCGAGGGCGTGTACTGCAAAGTAGTAGCGGTGTGGCCCGTCACCCTCCGGCGGATAGGGGCCGAAGTATGAGTAAGCGCCGCCATCCCCGGCCATGTGGAACCCTCCCGGAAGGGTTGCGTCTGACTCCCCTGCGTTCTCCGCTAGTGAGGTGACCGTGGCCGGTAGATCCGCGACCGTCCAGTGCCACCACCCAGCGGGTGTGGGTGCGTCGGGGTCGAAGCAGTTGACCATGAAGCTCTTGGTACCTTCTGGGAAACCACTCCATTCAAGTTGGGGGGAGATGTTCCCACCGGACCCCGCATAGAGTTCAGGTAGTGGTGCTCCGTCCTCAAATGCGCTGGAGCGGAGCTGGAAGCTGGGTACTTCCGGCAGCATTTCATAGGGGTCTGGCGCGACTGGTCGATCAAGATTCATCGTTGTCTCCTTTGACATGCGTTGTCTTGGTTCCAACCTATCGCGTCGCGTGGGCGAACTCGATTCGACTCCGCAACTTGACCATCCGCCGTCCACGCGCACAAACGGATACCCTTAAGAGATGACTACCTCATCCTCAGCTTGGGCTTTCATTTCCTTGTCGATCATCGCCCTCGTCGCAATCATTGCAGTCGCGGTGGTCTACTTCGCGGGCCAACGTAAGAAGTACGGGCCGCTGAAGAACCAGCACTCCTCGGCGGAGGAGTCGCGCGATAAGAGACCTCGCGATGTTTGGGTCGTGGTGAATCCGATCAAACCCGCGAACTACGCCAAATTCAAGGCGCTCATCGACTCTGAAGTCGCCGGTGCGACAGGTCGTCCGGCACGCTGGATTGAAACCACTATTGCAGATCCCGGCACGGGGCAAGCCATTGAAGCGCTGCGCCACGATCCGACCATGGTGATCGCCGCGGGCGGAGACGGAACCGTACGGGCAGTCGCCGCGGCCATGGCGCATTCTCGAACTCCAATGGGTTTGCTGCCGATGGGGACCGGCAACCTGATGGCACGGAACTTGGGCATACCGTTGGATCCGCGCGCCGCGATCCAGGTTGCCCTAAACCCTGTCAGCCGCCGCGTTGACCTAGCGTGGCTGCGTCTGGAGAGGATAACGGTCCCTTCCGAATATCCGGCTGAGGGCGCGTTGCTTGAGCAAGCGGCTGCGCACCACGTTCGGTCTCTGCCGCCGGGGGCCAGAGAGCCCCGCGCAGATGAGTATGCGTATTTGGTGATCGCCGGCGTGGGTTTCGACGGAGAAACCATGGCGCAGACAACCCCCAGCTTGAAGAAGAAGGTGGGCTGGTCGGCATACGTTCTTACAGCACTTTCCTCACTGAGGATTGAGCGGATGAAGGCTACGGTCACGATCTTCAAGGAGCGTGATGGCTCAGAGCCGGGCGCCCGGGCAAACCGGAAGTTCCCCAGGTCACGCGCCATCCCCAAAGCTGTCAAGAACGCAGTGCAGGCGTCCCACACCCTGGGGTCACCCGACGGCGTAAATCCCCCTATCCACGTCCATGAGCACTGGGACATGACCGCCGTTCGGGCGCGAACCATACTGTTTGCCAACTGCGGGGAGCTTCCCTTTGCGCACCTTGCCCCAGACGCATTAGTGGACGATGGTCAGCTTGATGTCATCGCAATCGACACGAAGGGTGGATTGCTCGGCTGGGCGTATTTGTCGGCCAAGATTTTTGTCAACCAGGCAGGCATAAGTCCTGTCAATACAAAGCACGACATAGCGCAAATACAATTCCGTCAGACCACAGACGCGCGTGCAGACATCTCAAAACCGTATCCGGTGCAGGTTGACGGCGATCCAATCGGAAGCGCCAGAACCGTACACGTGCGTGTGGATCCCGGAGCCCTTCTTATACGTGTCGCCCCCGGGTCCCGCGGCGCAATCCCCGACTGGGACCGCAAAATCTAAAGACCGGGACCGCAAGATCTAAAGCGGTCGCGAACCGGGCTAGAGCAGGCCCTTCTTTTCCATTTGCTTCAGGGCGACCCATCCGAAGGGGATGCGACCGTAGAACGTAACTAGGCGGAAGAGAACGGCCGTCGACAAAGCGATTGCAGGT
Organism: uncultured Actinomyces sp.; assembly: GCA_964344825.1. GTDB lineage: Bacteria > Actinomycetota > Actinomycetes > Actinomycetales > Actinomycetaceae > Scrofimicrobium. The sequence goes on along the minus strand of CAYFOT010000012.1, from coordinate 33,408 downwards.
GGGATTCCCGCGACCTGCAGACCCGCGGTTAGTGCGGCTTCTACCGGTCCGATACCACCGGGGGTGGGAATCACCGATCCGACGGTCGAGGACGCCAGATAAGTTAGGGCCAACGTCAGCGGGTTCATAGAGTACCCAAACGCCGCCAGTGCGGCACCGAACGCACCAATGTAACCGATATTCATCAGCATGTTTCCGCTAACCGCGATTAGGAGCTGCCGCGGGTGACCCAGAATCCAAAGAAGCTGCGGGTAAACCTGATCCCAAGAGGGTCGCAGTTTCTCCCACGCCCACGTGCGTAACTTCCGTATCGACAGGGTCGCAGCCAACAGTGTTGCAATGGCAGCCGCAACCCACACGATCGTCGTCGTTGGGAGATCCAAGTCCAGTGACGCTCCTGTGCCAACGACCACGACCAAAAGCAGGACCACAGAGGTGAGGAACTGCGATATCTGAACCAGCGTGACCGTCGCAACCGCGACCGGCGTGGACAGCTTCTCCCGATTCAGGAACCGTAGGTTCAGGGCGGCTGGGCCGATCCCCGCCGGAGCGACCAGCGTGACAATGGAAGCCGCCATCTGTGCCAGCGTCGCACTCCCCAAACTGATCTTCTTCGGCGCAAACGCGATCAAAGGTATCGCGGCACCCACCCACGTGACTGAACCGAGCAGGAACGCCACCACGATCCACGCGACATTCGCGTCTTTGATTGCTGAAGCAACGGCCTCGAAATTCAAAGAGCCCATTACGGCAACCAAGGCGATCGCAAGTACCAACGCCATCACTACCGTGCGCGGGGAGAATCTCTGCAGCTTGATTGGCTCTGCCGCGCTAACCTGTGGCGCAATTGTAGAGAGCCGGTCGCGCAAGTCATCTAGCACGTCCGTCTTCCGCACCCTTGCCCTCAAACCCGGGGGTAACGCGGCCGGCTGGAGAACCAGGCTTATCGCCAGCAACTCCGGCGTGCCAATCTGTCGCTGGGCCGACGCCACGGCCCGATCAACGTCAGTTATTAGCGCCAGATACACCAGCATTTGGACGCAGTCGATCCTGCGAACCAGGTCATTTGAACCCATGTCGGCGTGGTTCCAGTTCAACATCCATACGTTGAACGAGGTGTCCATCGTCAAAGCGTCCTCGTCAATGTTGCGATGGCAAACGTCGCGACTATGCGCCTCTTTCAGTTGCACCCACGCTTGATCGAGGGCGTCGTCGCTGATCTCCACGCCCTCGTCCCTTAGACGGAGTAGCGAAATCGTGGGGGGCACAGGCTCCCAAAAAACGGCGACTGAACTACCTGCATCCGCCAGCGCAACGGGCTTCGGTGTGCGTACCCCCGTCGACGCGACCGTCTGCGCCGCCAACATCTCCCTTTGCGCGTTTATCTTTATGGCCGGACTGATGAGCCTCTCCGTGCCGCGTAGCCGGATGTTCTGCCACACGTCGGACGCCAGCGACGTGATGCTGTCCTCGGGGTCGAGGACGCGGAGGTCAAGGATGCTCCCATCCTCCAGCCACATCTGATACTGGCGATCGGAATCTTGTGCATGCTGGGACGCAACCAGGAACTGGTCGGATTCCGTGGCGACGACGTCGGTAACCAGTGGCGGGTGGATGCGCCCTAGTCGGTAGTCGGGCTTCTGGGAACTCTCCGTGATGACCCAGGTCTCCAAAGGCTGGTCTTCAGTGGGGAGGTCAACACGCACGATTCGTGACGGATCCAGCCCCACACGCAACGCGGCATCGACCAGGTCCACGGGCATGGCACGCAGGTCGTTAAATCCACCGATCCAGCGGGCCATGCACCCAAAGAGTCGACCCAACAGGATCGTAATCAGGATTCCCGGGAGAGTGGCGGTGCCGCGTATGAGGGCGAAGAACAGGAGTATCCACACGCCTATCCACGTGAACTTCACAGATTTCGAAGTGTCCATGGTCCCGACGACAGTGGTCATCGCGGCGATGACCATGAACACAATGTTGATGGACATTATCTGCCCGGTGGGCGTGGAGACCTCCAGTCTGGAAGTGATCAGCTCTGGCAAGTGCGGAAAACCAAGAAGGATTCCCCACCCAATCAGGGATGTGGCGATGCCGGTTAAGACGACTTGTATCGTGGTGGTGAACTCTGCCCGTCGAAGCAGGTCTATGACCAGCGCAACAGGAGCGATGATGACGAAAAAACCCTCAAGAACACTGAGAGGGAGGAACAGTATTTGGCGAATCACTGAGTCGAAAGCCGCGCGCACGTCTTCCTCCACACCCTGTGTGGTGGAAGCCGCGTAGATTCCTAGGAGGAGCACCATAGCGATCCCAACAATCGTCAGCGCAACCTCCGCTGCATCCTCCAGTCGCCGCTGACGCCCAGGGATGCGGTCCGATACATACACCGGGTGGTCAAGTCGGCTCTCCACAGTGGTTTCTGGACTGTCCACAGTGGTTT
>CAYFOT010000012.1:15776-30865 GCA_964344825.1 uncultured Actinomyces sp. | reverse complement strand
ACCGGGTGGTCAAGTCGGCTCTCCACAGTGGTTTCTGGACTGTCCACAGTGGTTTTCGGGCTTTCCGCAGCGTCTCCACTACCTGTGGCAGGATTCGTGACGCTTTCGAGAGACATGGGCCAAGTGTAGCCAGACACGCGGATGTTTCACCGGAAGGCTCTCGCGGCCAAATTTGAGATTAGACGCAGTTAGTGCGTTGAGGGAGGCCGTTTTTGTAGGATCGATGGCAGTGGGCACTCTTACGGCAACTGCCGGAAAGAGGCTAGCCAACTGCAGACGACTAAAAGGATCCGGTGCGACCCATGCTTACTGAGGCCATGCTACTTGTGGATTCCTCCCTACTTCCCAACTCCCTACCACTGCTCCCGCAAGAGGGAGGGTGGCTGACCACTGTCGTTGAGTGGTTCAAGGACCCAACCTCGCTACTCATAGCTATGGGACCTTGGGTCCTGCTGGGCGTAGCCCTAATCGTCTTCGTGGAGTCCGGAGTCCTTTTCCCGATTCTGCCGGGCGACTCCCTAATCTTCGCGGCGGGCCTCCTCCACACGCAGTTGGGGATCAACATGTGGGTCATGATCGGGGTCATTCTCCTAGCGGCCTTCCTTGGATCCACCGTTGGATACTGGATCGGGCAGAAGTGGGGCCGCGCGCTGTTCAAAGACGACGCTCGGTTCCTAAAAACTGAATACCTGGTGCAGGCTGAGGATTTCTTTGGTCGTTACGGCGGCAGAGCCATGGTGCTTGGCCGATTCGTCCCATTCGTACGCACCTTTGTACCCTTGGCTGCGGGGATCGCACGCTTCCCGTACGGACGATTCATGATGTTCAACATGCTGGGAGCCCTGATTTGGGGTGCGGGAATCACCTGGGCGGGAGCCGCGCTAGGAGGCGTCCCCTTCGTGCACGACAACCTAGAAATGATCATCATCCTGATCGTGTTCGTCTCCGTCATCCCCATGGTGGTTGAGATTGTCCTGAACAAGCGCAGGGCAAGCAAAGTCCCTGAGGAGCCAGACAACGCAGAGCCAGCCGAAACCGAAGGCCGGTGATGTACCTGGCTCAGTGGCTGCCCTGGATAGGCGTGGCAGCCGCAATGCTGACTGTCTGGACGGGCACTACATACTTCTGGCTGCGCCTGGCAAAGGTGCCGGGACCAGCCGCATTCTCTGCATCACCTGCCCTCACGACCACGGTTATCCTTATACTCTCCATCGTCTATGAGAAGGCGGGCTGGTTCTGGTCAGGTGCCCGCGTACTGCCCGCCCTCGCCCTCATCGGTGGCATTGGCGCCGCGATCTACGTCCTCGCCCCCCAACGCGCCAACCCGGCACGAGGGCGCTACAGAATGCGCTTCCTCACCCCCTCGTTCGCCCTAGCGGCAATGGTTGGCTGGGCCCTTGCTGCGCTCCCCACCATCCTTGTCGCGCCGCCGGGCAATCCGCCGCAGCAGTGGGACCCCTCGTTCCACCTCAACGGTGTCTGGGGGATGACACAGCTCGGGATCGGCGCTCCCGGGGCTGGACTTGCGCACAACTACGGTGGGAGCGCACCGGAAACGTACCCGATCGGCTGGCATTCCTTCACCGCACTTTTCGCGACCGGTCCAACCACAGTTCAGACCGCAAACGCCAGCTCCTTGGCACTCATGGCCGTGTGGGTCGTGGGCGCCGCAGTGTACACATACACGTTGTATCCATCCCGCACGGCTGCAACCGCAGCAGCGGTTATTGCGGGGCTCATGCCATCCATGCCTGCTGACGCTCTAACCGCCTACTCCCAGTGGCCAAACGCGATGTCCGTAGCGCTCCTCCCCGGAGGCGCCACACTAATGATTCTGCTTGGCAGGTCGGTCCTCTCTTCCGCTGGTGTGCACACACGCAAGGGGCTGCCCGGCGCGCTTCGCCTCATAGTGTCCGAGGTGACCGGGGGGCGCCCGCTGAGGGGCTCGTGGAAGCACACCGGTGTTTTGGCACTCCTGGTTGTTCTCACAACCATCGGAGGCGTAGTCGCACACCAGGTTTACGCGTTCAACCTGGTCTTCCTCCTCATACCCGCAGTGGCTGCCGGTTGGCTACGGACCCTGTGGTGGTCTGCGAAGCGAAGCAAATGGTGGCTCTTCGTGGGGACGTTGGTGGGCGGCGTCCTCGCAATCCTCGTGTTCACTTGGGCGGAGAAGCGTCCGGAGCTAGAGTCGCTGCGTTCCTATCCCAGACGCGGTGTAAACGTGTCGACAGGCCTATCCCAGGCACTCATTCCCAACCCGCCTTGGGGCTTGAGCATCGGCTTGATCATGTTCAACACGGTGTTTGTAGTACTTCTGATCGCAGGGTTTCTCAGAATAATCGGCAGCCGCATTGAAAACCGTCGGTCGGCCACCAACCGCGCAGCCCATTGGCCTGAACATTCCCGCTCTGCGCGAGTTGGGGGGCCGCGCATTACCCTCTGGAACCAGTGGTCCGGTTGGGAAGACGCGCCGCGCCCACTTCTCTGGCCGCTGTGGTCCTACCTGATCTACGCCACGATCACCTTTTTCGCCTACGGGCCCGACTGGGCAATCCGCGTCTGGGTTGTTGGCCCTTGGTTTAATGACGGGCGACGAATCATGGAACCCGCTTCGCTAGCGCTCATCCCCATCATGGCGGTCGGGTTCTCTCTTTTCGCTCAGTGGGCGACAGGACTGTGGCAGGTGACGGTGGGCAGACACAACGAGGCAGCCCGCCGTGTCATCCCCACATGCCTGGGTGGTCTTTTTCTGGTGGGTTCAGCATTCGGTGCGATCGACGCAAGGGTCTACGCGGCCCGAAGTGTCCTTGACGCGACCGCCCTCGGGAAATCAGGAATGGCGGATCAAGAAATGCTGGAACTCATGCGGGAGCTGCCGGACCTGCTCCCCGAAGACGCCCTCGTACTGGGCGACCCCAAAGCAGGAGCCATGTACAGCCAGGTAATCGGGCAGAGGTGGGCTTACTTCCCACAACTGTCGCTCCTGAACGCGGACAGGGAGACGCAGGAAGTAATTGTCGACCGGTTCGCTAACCTCGCATGGGATCCGGAAGTGTGTGACGCAATCAGGAAAGCCGGCATCACCCACTATATTTCCGCTCCTGACGGCGCATACTATGGGGTGCCCCGGTCAGACCGAATGCCGGGCTTGTACGACGTTGATACGTCCGTTGGGTTTGAGTTAGTAGCGGAAGGTGGGAAAGCCCGCCTCTACAAGATCACCGCATGTGAAACGGAGTAGGGATTCCAGATGAGTGCAGCCGTGGGCCGCGTAACGAACTTCCCCGGGCCAGCAGCCACTGGGGACAACATCCGTATTTCCTTCTTGGGCCCTTTCGGAACCTTCACGGAACAGGCGGTATGGCAGGTTGCGCCGGCAGGCGCCGTCCTCGTTCCCGCCACCTCCGCACCCCAGGCACTGGAGATGGTGCGGGCCAAGGAAGTGGATCGGGCGGTGGTTCCGATAGAGAATTCGATCGAGGGCGGTGTGAACGCCACCATCGATTCCCTTTCACGCGGGGAAGAACTGCACATCGTTTCGGAGATGATCGTGCCGGTGCGGTTCGTGCTTGCCGCGCCTGAGGGTATGAAAATCGAAGACATCCGACGCGTTGGGACGCACCCGCACGCATGGGCACAGTGTCGCGGCTGGGCCGAATCTAACCTGCCGGGCGTGATCCACGTGCCGACGACGTCGACGGCGGCTGGCGCGGAGTTGCTCGGGGAACTGAGCGGCCAATCCGAAGACTTGCCTTTCGATGCGACCCTCTGCAACGCGACGTCAGTGGAACGCTACGGTTTGGTACCTTTGGCAACCGACGTTGCCGACAACCGTGGCGCGGTCACCCGCTTCGTCATGGCTGCATCCCCCGGGAATCTGCCGCCGGCAACCGGTGCTGACAAGACAACCGTGCAGGTCCACCTGCCAACGGACGAGGCCGGTGCGCTTTTGGAGATGCTGGAACAGTTCAGCGTCCGCGGTGTGAACCTGTCGCGGATTGAGTCCAGGCCGGCTGGGGATAGCCTGGGCCACTACGCATTCTCCATCGACATTGAAGGCCATCTATCCGAAGAAAGGGTGCAAGCCGCCCTTGTAGGACTGCACAGAACATGCCCAAGGGTCCAGTTCCTTGGGTCTTACCCGCGTGTGGACGGTGTTCGCGCCCAGATCCGGCGTGGCACCAGCGACCGGGACTTTGACGAGGCCCGGGTGTGGGTGAAAGAAATCCTGGAATCTAGGTAGGGATCCTAGGGGTCGCGCAGGTTATCCGTATTGATCGCGTCGCCAACGGCGATTTTCATCTCTGGCGTGAACCACGCGGTGTCACCCAGGTGCCCCAGCGCCTCACGGTGATCAAAACCTAGGACAGCCGCCCAGACATCCACCAGCTCCCTGTGATAGCTGTGTCCGTGCCCAGAGGGTGCGGTTCCAGCAACGGGCAGGTCCGCAACGATTTGGACATAGGTCGCACCGGGCGTATGCCTTATCAGGTTAGAAACGTCCAGTCCTGCCCGTTCGCGGATCCAATCGGGTTCCCTGAGCGCCAAGTCGGTTGAGTAGAACACCACGGGGTCTGAGGCATGCTGGACAAAGACGATCCGGGGGAACTCCCACAAAGGCAACTCTCTGTCGTAGATGTCGCGTTCCAACTGTTCAGGGGTGTTCACGAACCTGACGTGGCGTGCATTGTCGAAAACGGGCGCGACCTGCGGACTTCCACGATGTCGACCCACAGTGCCCTCATGATGAAGGGGAGACGCCGACGGCGATCCGGTCCAGATCGCGCCGTCTACCCTCATGCTCAGGTCTTCCAGATCGTCAAACGCATACTGCGACCCGTACGCCCCTAGGGACTCACCCGCTGCGATTAGCAGCGGACGGTCTTCCTTGGGCATCTGCAAGATACGGTCTTCAACCCGTTCGAACAGGTACTGCCCCGCCTGCGCACAGGGTTCCAAATCAGACAGCAGCAAGGCCGCGGAGAACAGGTAGGAGTACTGCATGGTGACCGTCGCGCAGTCGCCGTGGCTCAGGTACTCCATGGGCTGCACCAACCACTCATCCACCCATCCCGACCCCGTCGCGGTGTTGACCAGTACAACGGACCTGTCAAACGCTCCGGTTCGCTCCATCTCCGCAAGCGCCAGGTCAGCAACCTTCCGTAAGTCCGCGTCCCTCTTGGGCATCCCCACGTAAACCCGGATCGGCTCCATGGCTTGGCCACCAGTCACTTCCGTGATCATCTGGGCGCTGGGTCCCTTCGTTAGGAACTTCCTCCCCTGGCCCCCAATGGTTGGCCAGGGTGAGAGCGAGTCAGCAGACCCAGAACGCTCACTAACCTGCGGCTGGTCGTAGCCATCTCCACTGGTCGTGTTAAGCGCCTCCGCCTTACGCGCGAAAATCGCCATTATCGCCTTGAAAACAACCTTGTTCGACACAAACAAAGCCAACGCTACGGTCACAATCGCGGAGATCACGACGGCTACCGGCACATAAACGTTCGGCGTCAACAGGCCGAACGTGAGCGAAAAAATGCTTGTCAACAGATGCGCAAGTTGCACGACAAAGGCGAACATGACAAACGACGCCGCAAAGCCCGCCAGGTACTCCCAGGGGCCCACGGGTCGCATCTCCTGCATCACCGCAGCCTGGCGACCCGCACGGTAAGACTGCCAACAGGAGCGCAAAGTCCACGCCGCTACCAGCCCGATCGTCACATACCTTGCCCACTGCGTGACAGGAGCGGGAGCGGTCAATGAGATCCCCAAAGAATCCCACGCCCACAACCCCAACTGGGTGAGGGCCCAACCCAGCACGTAGGCAATCCCCGTGACGATGCCGGACACGAATGCGTGCCACCACCAGCGTCGCGGCAACAGCGACGGGGACACAGAAATCGCGTACGCGACTGTGGCCATCAAGACACCAAGCAGAGAATACAGTGGCATGTGCCTCCCAAGACAAGATGGCCAAACAGGGTTGAGCCGCTGGATCAACTACTGTTGTTCCAACATACGGTACCGCCCAGTGCGTTTTGCGGGCAAAATCAAACTATGAGTTCAAGAGACATTTCCCCCAGTCCCCTCCCCGACCTATTCGCCGAAGTGGCACCGGACTTCGTCATGCCGGAGCCATTCGATGCTCCCTCAATACGTTGGGGCATTCTTGGCGCGGGCGGCATCGCGCGCACCTTCGCGACGGATGTCCCGCGTTATTCCAACCAAAAGATCGTGGCGATAGGGTCCCGAACCCTAGGCAAGGCACAGGCATTCGCTCAAGAGAATGACATCCCGCTGTCCGGCGCGCACGGAAGCTACGAAGACCTAGTGGCCGACCCGAACGTCGACGCCGTCTACGTCGCAACTCCCCACGTCCGCCACCATAAGGACGCTCTACTTGCCCTCAACGCCGGGAAGCCGGTCCTTGTGGAGAAGGCTTTCGCCATGTCCACCGAACAGGCCAAGGAAGTCTTCGACACGGCCCGTGAGAAGGGCCTTTTTGCGATGGAAGCCATGTGGAGCCGCCATCTGCCCCACTACCGTTTCATTCGCGAGGCGATCGCAAGCGGGAAACTGGGCAAACTGGTTGAGGTCACCGCCGACCACGGGCAACGCCTCACCCACATCCCGCGCCTAGTGGAACCAGCGATGGGTGGCGGCGCCATGCTCGATTTGGGTGTCTACCCCGTTTCCCTGATAGAGATGGCGCTGGGGAAGCCGACCACGCAGCAGGCCCTCGGGCGCCTGTCTGAACGCGGGATTGACGTTGGCGACGTCGTCATCGGGGAACACGGCGGCGCGCTGTCCGTCGCGACCTGCCAGCTGGATGGGATCAGCCCCACCCAGGCAACCCTTACGTTCGAGGGCGGAAGTGTCGTCATGCCCACCCAGTTCTACCGGCCCACCCAGGTGAGCTTGCGCGTGTACGCCCTCGACCCGAAGACCGGCGCCGCAAGTGACCTGCGTAAGGCCAAGTGGGACGCGCGCATCGTCGGTGGGTTCCAGTATCAGGCCGCGGAGGCCGCCCGCTGCATTCGTGCGGGCTTCCTTGAGTCGCCCGTGGTCCCGTGGAACGCGACGCTTGCCGTCCAGGAAATGATGGACGCGGCGCTGGCGCAGGTCGGCGTGACATACGAAGAGCAGTAGGCCCCAGGTTGGCTGAGCCGCGCCGGTCCTACCCGGGTCTGGAATCTAACCGGGCCCTCATCAATCCGTTCGAGGGCGTTGTGGGGGTCCCGCAAGCCCTCGAATACGAAGGTGTCCGCCCCGACTATCCCGCGCCCGCGTACGACGCGATCCTGAGCAACGCGCTGACCTACGGCGGGGATGTCGAGGGCGCCCGTCCCGCAGACGGAAGCGCGGATGAGCGCGGTGGCGGAAGCGCGGGCACGCGGGGCGAGGACGGAAGCGCGGGCGGGCGCGGTGCCGCGCACCTCACCGTGGTCGACATCGGTGCGGGAACCGGGCAGTTCACCCGCGGTTTGGTGGAGAGGGGGGTGCGGACGATCGCCCTCGAACCCGCAGGAGCCATGCGCCGGGTTCTCCAGGCGAAGCCGTGGGCAACGCGCGTGAGGGTCGTCGACGGGACGGCCGAGGAGACCGGCCTAGAGGCGTCAAGCGTGGACGTGGTGGTGTGGGCGCAGTGCTACCACTGGCTGGACGTGCCGGCAGCCGCAAGCGAGGCAGCGCGGATCCTCAAACCCCACGGGACCTTGGCCGTCGTCGCTAACCAGATGGACGTTTCCGTCCCATGGGTGCACCGGCTCAGTCGGATAATGCGTTCGGGGGATGTCGTGCGCGCTGATCGGCCGCCGCGGATCGAGCCTGCGTTTGAGGCGCCCGCGCTGCACCAGTTCCCGTGGGTTCAGGAACTGTCGGTGGAGGAGGTGATGGCGCTGGCGCGAACCAGGTCTTCGTATCTGCATGCGACGGAGGCTCGCCGGGAGAAAATGCAGGAAAACCTTGCCTGGTACCTGCGCGAACACATGGGGTTCAGCGACGACGCCCCAGTTCACCTGCCCTATGTGACGTTCGTGTGGACGGCGTCGCCTTCGCCAACCGGTAGGGTGTGACTTTCGGGCCGAGCCCGCTCAGGTTCGGATGATGACGTCCGCTAGGTCCCGGGGTCGGTTCCGCTCCCAGTGATCCACCTCTTGGCGATGCCACGCGTCCCAGTGGGCAGCGTAAGTTTCGCCGTCACGTCCAAGCCCCCGCGCCTTGGCGACCTGCGGGTCTGCCTCCACCCACACGGTTACGTCGGCGTTCGGTGCGGATCGGGGTGTCAGTGCGCCGCAGCCCTCAACGATCCAGGGTCCCTCCGCGTCGAACGCGACTTCTTCGGCGAACCCGTAGGTCTCCCAGTCCCAGCGTCGGTACGAGGGCGTCCTACCCGCCACCAGATCCTCCGTCATTCGTGCTCCGTCCGCGAGGCCTTCCCAGCCGGGCGCCCAGTATTCGGAGCCGTAGACAGGCGCACCTAGGACCTCACCAAGAACCTGCGCCAAAGTTGTTTTTCCAGAGCCGGACGGCCCGTCTATCAGGATGCGAACGGGCGCGGAGTGCGAGGGCGGGTCGGCCGCGTCCCTCGCTCCTGCGGGTTCCGGCACCACTGCCCGCGCGGGAACCCCGCGTCCCTTGTCGCGCAGTTTCTCCAGGATCTGCTGGACGCCGCGCCTCACGTCCTCGCTAATCACCGTGCGATCCCGAAGAGGGCGAAGGTGCCGGTCAGTGCCGACGCGATCAATGCGGCAGCTGGAACTGCGATGGCGATCAGCATCATCACTAAGTCCGCCCTCGTCAACACGGAGTCGCGTGCGTTGCTGCGCGGGATGTCCGACCCGAACCCGCGCGCCTCCATGGAGACGGACAGGGCCTCCGCGCGGCGCAGAGCGAAGGTGACTAGCGACAATGCGGACCTGGCGAAGTTTGACCCCTTCAGCCCGCGGGACCGGCGTGCGCGATGTAGAGCCTGCCAATCGGACAACATGAGGCCAACCATCCGGATCGCGGCCAGCGAGGAGAGCACGAACCGCGACGGCAAGTGCGCGACCTGCGTGAGGGCGTCGGCAACTTCGGTTGATCCGAGGCTCGGCAGAATCACCACTGCCGGCATGCCCACCGCGAACACGCGCAACGCAATGGAAATCGCCAGAGTCACGGAGTTTTGGCTGATAACGACGGGGCCCCACGACGCATATATCTCCCCGACGGGCGCCGCGTAAAGCAGCATCGATACGGCAGCCAAGGGAGCTGCCACCAGCAGCGGCGAAATCCGGATAAGGAACTGCCGAGGGCGCAGGCCGACAAGTGGCAGCAGCAGGAACTCCAACGCCACCGCCACGCCCGCGCTCACGGGGTCGATCGTGGCCATGAGCGGCAGAGTCATGGCGAATAGCGCCAGGAGAGCGATGGCGGGGTTCACCCGGGACAGTGCACTGCGTTTGGGGACGGGCGAGGGCGATGGAGATGGAGACGAAGATGGCAAGGACGACGGAGATGACGAGGGCGCCCGCGTAGAAGGATGCGCCGCATCCCCCCGCGACTGAAGCGACTGGAGCCGCACGACCTGCTCTCCCAACGCCTCCACAAGGTATGGGTCATGTGTCACCGCGATCAGTGTGACCCCACGGCTACGCGCGTCGCGCAGTAGGCCCACCAGTTCACACCACGTATTGAAATCCTGGCCGAAGGTGGGCTCGTCAAGCACTACGACCGAGGGCGACGCAATCAGAGCAGTCCCCACGCCCAGTCGCCGACGCTCACCGCCAGATAGGGACAGTGGATGGGCCTTGCGCAGGTGGCGCAGGCGCAGGCGGCCGAGGTAGAGCTCAACCAACTCCTCGCGTTCCGCCTGCTCCATGCCCAGCAGACTTGGCCCAAGGGAAAGCTCTTCCTCGACGCTGGACGTCACGAACTGGTATTGGGGCTCTTGGAAAACCATGGAGATGCGGCCCAGTAACTCTGCGGGCGTCCACTCGATCGGCTCCGCGCTAGACACCTGCGCGCCCTCTAGGGTGGAAGTCAGGGAGTGGCCTGCTTCCGCCTTCCCCGCGATGGGCGCCAATAGTCCGGCCAGCGTGAGCGCCAGCGTCGTTTTTCCGACACCGTTGGGGCCGACTACGCAGGTGGAAACGGCATCGGGAAACTGGTGGCTCAGGTTCGTCTGAGCCGGCTCCGCACCTGGGTAACCCACCGTCAGGTCCACCGTCGAAAGTGCAACCCCGCCAGTCGGCGCAGGCCTTCCCACCGATGGCGCCACGTGGTCCAGCGGGTTTTCCCCAGGCAGCCAGACCCCCGCCTCAAGGAGCGCATCGCGGTGTTCCCTGATGACCCGCGAGGGCTCCCCATCAGCAATAACGTGCCCACGGGTCATCACGATCATGCGATCAGCATGAGGCAGCCAGGGACCAATGTTGTGCTCAACAATCACCAGTGTGGCGCCCGTGTTGCGATTCAGTTCGAGGGCGGATTCGCGCACATCCGCCGCCCCCTCCGGATCTAGGTTCGCGGTGGGCTCATCTAAGAGCATGACCTGCGGGTTCATAGCCAGCGCGCAGGCCAAAGCCAGCCGCTGCTTTTCGCCCCCGGAAAGCTCCGACGTTGGGTGCGCCAGCGGGTAGTTTAACCCCACCATTTTTAGCGCCACGGCGACCCGAGGCCAGATTTCCTGCTGCGCAACACCAAGGTTTTCCAGGCCAAAAGCGACCTCGTCCCCAATCCTGCCCATGACGCGCTGACTTTCGGGGTCCTGCTGAACCAGTCCCACCCGCCCTCGCACCCGCGGGGACTGGGCCGGGATCTGGTTGACGGTCAGCGTGCCACGCGACTCCCCACCATCCAGGTCCAACACGCCTGCCAAGCCGTGCAGCAGCGTCGACTTACCGCTGCCCGAACTGCCGACGAGCAGCACCTTTTGGCCGGCGGGAATGTCCAGACTGACGCCCTCGACCGCCCACGCCTTGCGGCCCGGGTGGCGCCAACCCCAATCCTCTGCGCGGACGGTCGGCTTGGTCAACGTGGTGGACTCAGTGTGGGGCGAGGGCGTCGTCATGGCACTAAACCCTCTTCTGAAGCTCGGCACCCGCAGCAAAACGCCCTAGCGCACCCGCCTTTGCCAATGCGACCACCAGGTAGTAGGAGCCGAATCCGGCAATGATGATGCCAGATGCGATCGTGGCTGACCAATACGTGACGTTGAACAGGAGCGACTTCGCGAAGTTACCGCTGGTGACGCCTTCTAGGAGCATTGCGCCGACGCCAGCCAAGCCACCGGCCAACGCCGCAACGCCCGGCGTGTACTTCATGTAGCGGAAGAGCGCGAACGCGATTTCGGCGCCTGCACCCTGTATGAGACCTGCGACCAGCGCTTCAGGGCCCCACTGGGAGCCGAGCCCCATGGAGACCACGGCAGCCAGCGTCTCCACGAAGATAGCAGCGCCTGGTTTGCGGATGATTAGCGCGCCAACGGGGCCGGCCATAAGCCAAACACCGGAAACGATTCCGCCAACTCCAGGTGTGAGTGCGTCAAGTGCCGAGAACGCCGCGTAACCCACCTGATTCCAAAGAAAGAAGACCAACCCGAAGACTGTCCCCAGGACGGCTGCGGTGACGATGTCAACTACGCGCCAGCTAGACCTATTAGCAGTCATGTTTTCCTCCACGACTTAATCTGGACAAAATTGTCGTAGCCGCGGAATGCCTTCCTACGCCGGTATTAACCGGATCAGGTTCAACGGTCGGGAACTGCTGTTCCCCTCTCACCCCGCATAAGGGGCCCCGTGGCTGCCTACAGCGTAGCGCCCTAGTCCCCAATTTGGGAAAGGGAGTTGCACAACACCCGGGATCATCGCGGCGGCCGGCCTGCATGTTGCCTATAGTTGGCTTGGGTCATCTCCTAGCCAAATCGAAGGATTTTACATGCGTATTGGTGTACCGGCGCAAAAGGCGGACCAACCGTTGGTTGGCGCCACGCCCGACACAGTGACGAAGCTGATCAAGTTGGGGTATTCCGTCATCGTTCAAAGTGGGGCGGGAGACCTGTCGTCCTACCCCGACTACCAGTACGAAGAGGCGGGAGCGGAGATCGTGGGCCGCGATGAGGCATTGGATGCCGACATCGTGCTGACCTTAGACGCGCCTGAACTGTATGAACTGGACAAGATGCACGCTGGCGCCGTGCTTATCTCCCGTCTGGCGCCCATGCGGAATGAGGAGTTGCTGGAGCAGTTGGCGGCTCGTGACATAACCGCCCTGTCGATGGACGTGGTTCCCAGGATTTCGAGGGCGCAGGCCATGGACGTCCTGTCGTCCCAAGCCAACGTGGCGGGATACCGGGCCATCATTGAGGCAGCGAATGAGTTTGGGCGGCTGTTCACCGGGCAGGTGACTGCGGCAGGCAAGATGCCACCCGCGTCCGTGTACGTGATCGGTGCGGGCGTGGCCGGGTTGGCCGCGATCGGCACAGCGAACTCCATGGGCGCTGAGGTTTACGCGTCCGACGTGCGCCCGGAGGTGGCTGAACAGGTCAACTCGATGGGGGCACGCTTTGTCGCACTGCCATCTGCGCAGGAGAAGTCAACTGACGGCTACGCCAAGGAAATGACGCAGGACCAGGCGGCCTTGGCGAACCAGGTGTACGCGAAGCAGTCGGCTGCCTCCGACATTGTCATCACCACAGCGAACATTCCGGGACGGAAGTCGCCGATTCTTCTTGACGACGCAGCGATTGCCGCGATGAAGCCGGGAAGCGTCATCGTAGATATGGCCGCCGCGAATGGTGGCAATACGACCATGACCGTGCCGGGCGAAAAGGTCGTGACAGACAATGGCGTGACCATCATTGGTTGGACGGACCTCGCGGGGCGCCTACCAACCCAGTCATCCCAGCTTTACGCGCAGAACATCGTGAACCTGCTGAAGCTGATGACGCCGGGCAAGGATGGTCAACTGGTCATTGACCTCGAAGATGAGATCGTCCGAACCATTACGGTCACAGATGACCGGCAGATACTTTGGCCGCCACCCCCCATTCAGGTTTCGGCGGCGCCCGCCGCAGCCGCCCAAGACCCCGTCGACCACGCCAAAGCTGCAGCGGAGGCAGCCCGGGAGGCAGCCGCTGCGAAGCAGAAGAAGTTCGCATGGATGCTTGCGGCTGGATTGGCGGCGGTCGCCCTCGTCATGGTGACGCCCTCGCTGGCGCTGGGCCACTACATGGTGTTCGTACTGGCGATTGTGGTTGGTTTCTACGTGATCACAGGGGTTGCGCACTCACTGCACACCCCGCTCATGTCGGTGACAAACGCGATCTCCGGCATCATTTTGGTCGGTGCGATAAGCCAGATCGGGTCCGACAATCTTGCGGTCACCATCATCAGTTTCATCGCGATCATCGTTGCGTCCATCAACATATTTGGTGGATTCCGCGTTACGGCTCGCATGCTGACCATGTTCCAGAAGGGCTGAAATAGAAGATGAATGCACTGATCATGAATACTGTCCTTCCCGCGCTGGCAGGCGATACGTTTTCCAGCCCTTCATATTGGACCAGCCACGTTGTGACGCTGGCTTACATAGTCGCGGCCATCCTCTTCATCCTGTCTCTGAGGGGCCTGTCCTCACATGAGACCTCCCGCCACGGCAACAACATGGGCATCATCGGGATGGGAATCGCGCTGGCTGCGACCATCCTGGCGGCGCTGTCGTCCGGTCCTGGGCGGGGCGTCCTCGTCACGGCACTGCTGATCGCGGTCGCCATGCTGATCGGCGCGGGCATCGGTCTGTGGAAGGCAGCGAAGGTTGAGATGACCGGGATGCCGGAGCTCATCGCGTTGCTGCACAGCTTTGTGGGCCTGGCGGCCGTCCTGGTTGGCTACAACTCCTTCTTGGCGCCGGACGCGCAGGCCGTTGCGCTTGGTGGCTTCCACCTTGGAGAGGTATTCCTTGGCGTCTTCATCGGCGCCGTCACGCTCACCGGGTCCATCGTGGCCTACCTGAAGCTGTCGGGAAAGATCTCCGGCGCACCGCTGATGTTGCCCGGACGCAACTGGCTGAATCTGGGTGCCATCCTTGTGTCCGTCGTTCTGATGGGCTGGTTCATCGCCGCAGGTCATGGTTGGGGCGCGTGGATACCGTTCATTTTGATGACGATCATCGCCCTCGCACTGGGCGTCCACCTGGTTGCCGCGATTGGCGGCGGCGACATGCCGGTAGTCGTGTCCATGCTGAACTCTTACTCCGGCTGGGCTGCTGCGGCCGCCGGCTTCATGCTGAACAACGACCTTCTGATCATCACCGGAGCGCTGGTCGGCTCTTCGGGTGCGTTCTTGTCGTACATCATGTGCCGCGCCATGAACCGCTCCTTCATCTCCGTGATCCTGGGCGGGTTTGGCACCGGTGAGTCCACGGCTGCTTCTGACGCCGAGGACGGGGAACACCAAGAAATCAACGCCGAACAGGTAGCCGCGATGCTGGCTGGTTCACGCAAGGTGATGATCACCCCGGGTTACGGCATGGCGGTTGCCCAGGCGCAGTACCCGGTTGCGGAACTCACCTCGGCGTTGCGAGACATGGGTGTTGACGTTGAGTTCGGCGTGCACCCGGTCGCGGGGCGCCTGCCGGGGCACATGAACGTTCTGCTGGCAGAGGCGAAGGTTCCGTACGACATCGTCAAGGAAATGGACGAGGTCAACGATGATTTCGAGGACGTTGACACCGTCCTCGTCATCGGCGCCAACGACACGGTGAACCCGGCGGCGGAAGAGCCGGGCTCCCCAATCGCAGGTATGCCCGTGCTGAAGGTTTGGGAGGCGAAGAACGTGATCGTCTTCAAGCGCTCCATGGCGACCGGTTACGCGGGCGTGCAGAACCCGCTGTTCTTCAAGGAGAACACGCACATGCTGTTCGGTGACGCGAAGGCGTCAGTGGACAACATCCTGTCGGCGGTGAAACAGAACGCGTAAGTAGAGCGGGCCCCGGATCGGATGCGTTTGATGCCGGGGCAGGCTCGCCCTCGCCCTCGCCCTCAACGGGACTATTACGCGGCGGCGACTAGGGCGTCTGTTGCTTCCATTGCCGTTTTCACCAGGATC
>CAYFOT010000012.1:5886-15676 GCA_964344825.1 uncultured Actinomyces sp. | reverse complement strand
TTACGCGGCGGCGACTAGGGCGTCTGTTGCTTCCATTGCCGTTTTCACCAGGATCGGCAAGTGGTCGCTGGACCCGCGATCCAACGTGCGAACGCTGTCCACGCGTAGGCCCGTCGACGTAGCGAAATCATAGTGGCCGCGAAACACTTTGTAGCGGCTGTACGTGCGCTGGTCGCTGAGCGTCAGATCGTAGCCCGCGTCGCGCACGTGGCGGTCCAGCCTGTCTTTGAAGACCGGGTAGTTGTAGTCGCCGACCATGAGCATGGGCAGGCCGGGGCCGATTTTGCTCAGCTCAGCGAACGCAGTGTCGATCTGGTGGCGGCGGAGTCGGTTGTGGGCGGTCAGCGGGGCGGCGTGAAAGGACGCGGCGATCAGATCGAGGCCGGTGGCGCGGTCATGCAGTCGAGCACCCAGCAGTCGCTCATGCGCGGGCGCCAGCACGCGGTCATGGAGTGACTTCTTGAGTTGGAATGTGTGGGCGGAACGTACATTAAACCGCTCGTCGCGAACATACATTGCAAGGCCCAAGCGGTTGTCTTCAGTGGCGTGGACAAGGCTCAACGCGCCGAGCTGCGCCGGGAGCGCCCCAGGATCCGCCTCTTGCAAGCAGAGGATATCCGCACGGTGCTTTTCGGCCAGCTCACCGATCTCAGTAATTGCACGGTTCTTGCGCAGGTTGTAGCTAATTGTCTTCACGCGCCACCTTCCGGCCCCAGACGTCAGGGTGTCTTTACCGACAGTTTATTTGGGACCCAGGGCCCACTGTCGAGAGCAAGTCGAGTTAAGTGACCAGAAACAACTTGTAGCGGCGCGATATATCCGGCGTGATATGTCTGGCGCGACAAACCTCGTGCGATATGGTCGGCGCGATACGGTACGTACGCTATGTTCTGCGCTGTATGGTCTGTGCGGTGTGTCCGGCTCGGCGGATCTGGGCTGCGTGCGTGCGTTGTCGACTACTCGAATTCAAACTCCACTTCGACCTCGACCGTCGCATTTAGCGGAAGCGCCGCAACCCCGACTGCGGAACGCGCGTGACGGCTGCCGAACAGAATCTGAAGGAGGTCGGACGCGCCATTGACCACTGCGGGCTGGGCAAAGTAGTCGTCGCTGGACGCCACGAAACCAGTGACCTTGACCGCGCGGACCAGACGGTCAACTCCTCCCACTGTCTCAGCGGCGGCGGCTATGGCGTTGAGCGCGCACTGCTTAGCGCCCTCGTACGCCTGCTCATCCGTGACCGCCAAAGTCCCGCAACGTCCCGTCACAATCAGCTCTCCGTCCCGCATGGGGAGTTGGCCGGAAGTGCGCACCAGGTTGCCGACAATGATGGCCGGTGCGTATGCGGCCACAGGGGCGGGAACTGCGGGAAGTTCGATCTCCAGTTCTTGCAGACGGGTAATAATGCTCATGTTCGCGCCTCCCAGCGGGATCTGTTAAGGATGAATCGAGAGTCACGCCCCATTTTATGACCTTCGGAACCAAACGTGCAGTTCGCGTGGCGTCAGTATGAAAGGGCGAAGATATTGGGTACGGTGTCCTATGTAGTTTCAACTTGCATAGAAGTACCCAGCGGATCCCCGCGGTGTGCAACGAAGAAGTTTTACTGCAACGAAAGCCCGACGGGCCTTCGTTCACACCTAGCGGCAAAAGAAAAGAGTATCCGCATGGCTGATCGCACCACCGGTGTCGTCAAATGGTTCCACAGCGAAAAGGGCTACGGCTTCATCAGCCCCGATGACGGGTCGGAAGACCTGTTCGCTCATTTCAAGAACATTCGTCGTGAGCGCGAAGGGCGTCTAGACCTCGAAGAGGGTCAGCACGTTGAGTTCACGGTCGAAGAGGGTGACAAGGGTCTGCTGGCTGCAGACATCGTCGTTCTTGACTGACAGACCATGATTCCCTGAGCCAGGCGGCCGGACGTAGTTTGGTCGCACGAATTGGGGGCCACCCTCGGAAGGTGGCAAAGCAACAGACCCTCAGCTCTTACGGGCTGGGGGTCTTTTGCGTTCGAGGGCGGATGGGAGTAGGCGCGGCCCGGCGGGGGCGCACGGCGGCAGTGTCGCGCGGCTGCGGGGCAGCACGACTGAGATGTCGGACGGCGGCGGTGTCGCGCGGCTTCCGGATCGCGCGGCCGCCCGTCGTCCTTGGCGTATCGCCGTTAGACAGCAGTCGGATTGCGCCCGACAAGCACGGCTAAGTTCTCAGACTCAGTCCCGCAGTCCGTGGAGACCAGAAGCTGGAAGTTCCTGTGCCTTACGTCAGCGGAAGCCCAAGCCAGCGCCTCGAATACCGATTCGCAGTCGGACAGCAGCCACGTATCGAGATCCCAGCACTCCCCACCGAGGTTCTCCCAGAAATCGACACGGTACAGTGGGCGCTCAACGACCAGCCGCGAATAATCCGGAGCAACGTTCGCTGCGTGCATTTCCTATCCCCTCACGATTGTCATGCTGCAAGTGTAATGCCGCACGGCCTAGGTGCACGCCCTGGCCCGACCACTATTTCCGTTGGCCCACCTGGGACTAATGAGGTTATTGATGTGATTTTTTATTGTTTTGTAACTTCCGCAAATAGAACGCGTGTTCGTTTACTTGTTATAATAGGTCATGGCCGAGATCACCATCACCACTGCTGAGGTCGCCTCCTTTGAGGGAGACGACCTGGTAGCTCTGTGCCGTGATGTGAGCCTAGAGATCAACCGGTTGCAGGCGTTGCAGGCAGCGGTTTCTAACCGGATTTGGTTGGCCTCAGAGGGATACAGTGGCCAGGACACGCTGACGAAACGATACGGCTGCCGCTCTTCCGTGGAACTGATACAGCGGGTCAGCGGGGAACCGGCTCACCTGGTGTCGGCGCGCTTGAAACTGGGGCGTCAGGTGGCGGAGCGTGATTCGTTACTCGGCGAAAAGCTCCTGCCAATGCAGGAACATGTCGCAACGGGTTTGGAGTCGGGCTTCTTGAACGTCAACTCAGCGGTCCATATATCGAAGGTGCTTGAAAGGAATGCCAAGGCCCACCCAGAAGACCTAGAGGTCGCGGAGCGCTGCTTGGTGCAGGCCGCCACCGGCCTCGACTATGACACGGGAGACGCCCCAACCATGCCACTGCACGCGGACGACATACGTCGGCTGTGCGTGAAGTGGGATGAGGGTTTGGACCCGGACGGCGTCGCACCAAATGAGGAAGACCGCAGGCATAAGAGGTTCCTCAATATTGGGCCTGTCAAGGATGGGATGGCCTCGATCAGGGGGAGCGTAACTGCGGAGGTGGCGGCCGCACTGGGCGCGATTATGAACACGCTCAACAACCCAAGGGCCAACACTGACGGGCCACCACGTCCAGGCACCACGGGCTTATTGGATGGTGCGGAACAGGTAGCCTGTAGCGCCCCGCTTGGGGACTGCGATCTATTGGATTCTGTCCACAAGCAGGATGAAGCACCTGCAGATTCAGCTTTGGCGGGACTGAACGCAGATGGGGAGCGTTCTGTCGACAGCTCCTCGCAGGCTATCGGCGCGGACGGCCACACGGATGAGGCCGGAGACAGCGTCGGTGACGCAACCGGAGACGTGGCCGAGGATCTGGGCACCGACCCCACAGACGACCGTAGCCCTGGCCAGAAGCGCCACGATGCGTTAGCGATGGCACTTGATGTTGCCTTGGCAGACCGGGATCTTCCTGTGTTGCAGGGGGCCAGCGCCACCATCGTTGTAGAGGTGAAGCAGGAGAGCCTCGACAACACCCATGCCGCCGGCTGGTTGGTCGACCACAACGGCGCTCCCACCCCCGTGCCGATGCGTAGCGTTCACGCCCTGTCTTGCAACGCCAATATCCAGACGGTCGTGCGCAACAGTTTGGGAAAAATTATGGGCTTGGGGTCGCCGCAACGCCTGTTCACCGCCAGCCAGCGCCGGGCAATCTCCTTGCGGGACGGTGGCTGCATCATTCCAGGGTGCAACACCCCCGCCGCATGGTGCGAAGTTCACCACGTGACTCCGCATTCACGCGGTGGACCGACGCATACCGATAACGGAGTGCTGCTATGTCGCTCTCATCACGCAAATATCGACACCAGCGGCTGGGAAATCCAGATGCTCAAGGGAATTCCGTTCGTCAAGCCGCCGGCCTGGATAAGTCGGCTACACCCAGATGATTCCAGACGATCCTGGATGAACCAGGTGATGGCGGATCAAACCCGGCAAGTTCAAGAGAAACTGGCGCGCCGCAAGCGACGAAGTGGACCCCCGAAGAGCGTGGCGTGACCGCGCCCTGTGGACAGCGCGGGTCTATCCCCAATTTGTTCCCGCGGCCCCGACTAGACGCCGGTGCCCGGGCACAATGGTGGAATGAATGCCCAGACATCCCCCAGACGCCGATCTGACTTCCACGCAGGACGCGGGAAGAAGCCACGGCTGCTGCAGCTCGTGGCGCTTCTGACCTTGGCCGTTGCGGTATGGCTGTTCCTTCCGGTGATCTTGGCGGGCTTCCAAGACTCCAACGACTCCGCGGGAACAAGACCGCCCTCGACAGAGGCGGAACGGCACCTCTCGGCCCTGGAAGTGGTGGCCGACGGCGGCAGCGGAGAGGCACCACCGTACACCCGCTCTCAGTTCGGCGACGGATGGGCGGACCTTGACGGCGACGGGTGCTCCACTCGGAATGAAATCCTTGCGCGGGATCTCACCTTGGTCTCCTACCGGCCCGGAACCAACGATTGTGTGGTGGAATCCGGCGTCCTCGACGACCCTTACACGGCCACTACCATCCAGTTCCAGCGAGGAGAGACAACCAGCCAGATGGTGCAGATCGACCACGTCGTAGCGCTGGCAGACGCCTGGAACTCAGGCGCCTGGCAATGGGATACGGAACAGAGGCTGCAATTTTCGAACGACCCGCTAAACCTGCTGGCCGTGGACGGCGACGCAAATCAAGACAAGGGCGCAGCGACTTTCGACCAATGGGTTCCTGCCAACCCAGATGCACTCTGTGACTATGCCGAACGTCAAGTCACGGTGAAGTACAAGTGGGGGCTGGCGGTGACACGGTCAGAGCACGACGCCCTCTCTAGAGCACTCTCCGAATGCCCGGAGCGACAGACACCCACGGGGTAAGCATGGCCAGCGTGGCGGTCAGTGTAGTGGCCGGTGTAGTGGCGAGCGTGGCGGCCAGTGTAGCGGCCAGTGTAGCGGCGAGCGTGGCGGCCAGTGTAGCGGCCAGTGTAGTGGCGAGCGTGGCGGCCAGTGTAGTGGCGAGCGTGGCGGCCAGTGTAGTGGCCGGTGTAGGCACTAGGGGTTTAGGCAAACCGACAAGGGCGAAGGCTCTGCCGACCGCAAACCACCAGCCACCAGCCAGTCATGGCCTGAGCACCCCATTTGATAGTCTCGCTTGCGACGCTTCCTGAAGCGCGGCCACTTGGATCCCTTGCGGTTGCGCTCCGGAACACGACCTTGGTGCCAACCAATACGAATCGGGAGACGAACGTGCCACACCCTCATACCGCATCCCTGAGGACCCCCGCTCAGTGGGCGGCCCTGGTAGCTCTGGGGCTCGGCGCGGGCTTCCTATCCGGAATGTTCGGTGTTGGCGGCGGAATCCTCATCGTGCCCGGACTGATGACGATCGCCCACTTCTCACAGAAGTTGGCATCCGGGACATCTCTGATGGCCATTGTGCCGCTGGCGGCAGTCGGAGTCGTGTCATACGCAACCGCCGACTCCGTGGCTTGGGTCGCTGCCATATTTTTGGCTGCCGGCGCCATGGTCGGATCCAAAATAGGGACACGACTACTGGCGATTGTGCGCCCACGTCCCCTCCAGATCTTCTTCTCCTTTTTCATGGTCGTGGTCATCGCCAGCCTGTACTTTGCGGTCCCTGTGCGCGGTGAGCAGCTGGCGATCGATGTGGGAGCTGCGATAGGGCTCGTCGTCCTCGGACTGGTCACCGGCATCCTGTCTGGCCTCTTGGGAGTCGGCGGGGGCGTCATCATCGTCCCGGCGCTCATGTTCTTCTTCGGCGCCAGCGACCTGATAGCGAAGGGTACTTCGCTGCTTGTCATGATCCCGTCGGCCCTAATCGGGACCACCACGAACGTGAAAAACAAGAACGTCGATTTGTCGGCCGCGTTGACGGTTGGCGTGTCCGCAAGCGCCACAACCTACCTGGGATCGATCGCCGCGCAGAGTACGTCCCCACGGCTCGCCAACATTCTCTTTTCCGTTTTCTTGGGTGTGGTGGCCATCCAGATGTTCATCAAAGCTCTGCGGGGACCGAAGCCGTCACAGCCCCTCAAGCGGTAGGGTTCCCTGCCCGCCAGCAACGGAGCTCCCGCCGCGCGGATCCGGTTCGAGGGCGGACAAATCCACCGGTTCATACGGGTCAATGAGCCCGGGAAAGTTGTTGCGCGCGTTCCCCACAGCGGGCCGGACCATCCGCGGCACCAGTGGGGGCGGCGGAAGCTCCCTTATCAGTTCCTCCACCGTCCCCTTATCCACAAGATCGGGATCCATCCAGTCGCCCCATAAGGAACTGGGCACGAAAAGAGGCATCCGATTGTGGACGAACGCTAGGGGCTCACTGGCCGCCCTCGTCAACAGGGCCACCGTCGGCGCCCCCTCTTCCGAGTACTCCCAGATCCCCGCGATCGCCATTATCGGCTCGCTACCAACCGGGGCCGCACGCCCTTCCCGATCCGCCAGGCTGAAAAAGTACGGCTGCTTCTTACCGTCAGGCATCTTTCGCCACTCAAAATAGCCGTTGGTCGGCACCAGACAACGCCGCCGGGAAGCCGCACCACGAAAGACCGGTTTGGTGGTCACCGTCTCCGACCTCGCGTTTATCAGGGGTCTGAACCCCTCCTTCGCCCACGACGGCACGAAGCCCCACTGCTGGAGCCCCAAGTGCCGCGCTTCGGGGGAAATCGTGCGGGAAGTGGCGTGAGAGTCGGTAGGGGAAGTGGTGCGAGAAGTGGTAGGGGAAGTCTCCGGACCCTCACCCTCGCCCTCGCCCCGGTGTTCGCCCTCGCCCTGATGTTCGCCCCCACGCGAACTGTGGTCGCGCACGTCACCCACATCGTCTCTACGAACCTTCGTAGTCACCGCGCGGATGAGTTGCGAAGGCGCCTGGTTGTACGCCGGTTCGTGCTCCCCCTCCAGGACGTCTATGTCGAACAGGGAGACCAGCTCAGCGTCATCGCTGAACATCGTAAATCTTCCACACATGGTTCAATCACCGTTTTCGTGTTGATCGGGGGTCTGCTCGACCTCGTCCATTTCGTCCTCAAGTCCGGCGAGGGCGGCCGGCGGATTCGGTCCCGCCTCCGGAACGCCCGGCCGGGTCGCCAAAAGCCGTTTCAACTGCGCGGGAGTAAGCGACAGGCTCCAGTCACTGTGAACGGGTAGCTGCCAGCGTCGCCAATGTGCGAGCACCGTGAAAGAAGACCCCACCACCGTCGCCGCGATCATCCCACCCGTGGAGTAACCTATGCTATAAAAGCCGACCATTACCGCCGCGGAGACGAGGGCGGGGGTGGCGTACAGGTTGTTCCCGCCAAAGACCTGGGGAACATTCCCCGCGGTGACGTCGCGAATCATGCCGCCGCCGACCGCCGTGGTTATCCCAAGGAGCAGGGCCGGCATGACACCAAAACCAGCAGCCAACGTCTTCATTGCCCCCGTGGCGGCCCACGCACCTAGGACAATACCGTCAGCCAAAATCAGCGCGACCACCCAAAAACGCGACTGCAGTTTCCACAGGAACGCCACGCCCGCACCGAGGAGAGCTGTGGATATGTAGAGCGGGTCCGTGATCGCGACGGGCGGGCCCGCTTGGAGCATGACGTCGCGGATTATCCCACCGGCCATTGCGGACATGACGGCCAGAACGACGAAACCCACGGCGTCAAAATGTTTGGAGCGCGCCAGCTTCCCACCCAGGATGCCGTTCAATAGAACTCCGGTCAGGTCAATGACCCGAAAGACATCGTCAAATGCGATGCCGTAGATGCTCTCTAACTCCATCCGCAAACCCTTGTCTATGGCGGTAGCCGACGAGCGCCCACAAACAGGCGTTCCGCCTAGACCTCTTCCACTTCGGTTACACGAGCTTCAACCACCAACGGCCCCTGCCCCACACCCGCGATCCGCTGGTAAACAGAATTTGCGGCCCGGTCGGTCATCTTCTCACCCTGGGCGCGAACGAGTTCCGAAACGTTGTGCGCGGTCGCCTCAATCGGCACGGAAACAACGCGTGTGCCGCGCAGCCACCGCATCCCCGACTGGAACGCCTCATACGGTTTCGGACCGGCCTTGGAACCGAGCAGGAACCCGACCGCCAATCCTGCCGCTAAAGTCAACCTGGTTCGCATTGGTCTGCCCACTCCTTTTCGGCGCGGCCGCCGTCAGCCCACTGACGGATACAAGCAGCGCAGTTTCTCTTCAACAATCCTACCGGCGCCATCTGTCCCTTGAGAGACGCGCACCTCCAACGTGGCGACGAGGGCGGTCGGACGCCCATGCCCCGTACAAACTATCGCCAAGTCCCCCCGCTGTGGCAGGTCCCCGTCTTCTGGGTAGACGTCGAGAGGACTGGCCAACACGAGGGTCCCTTCAGCGAGGAGCTGCTCCAACTCCGCATCGGATTCCCTAATCGTGTCACCAAGATGCATCCAGGGCGGCTCCACCGACGACGCCTGCTGCTGACCAAAGATGCCTTCCAGCGTTGCCCAGCCGACCCTGTCGCGGGCGAAGGACCAGAACTCAGTCACTTTGTCGGCGTCGGGGCTGTTCACGAATGCGTCTTGGTTTCCCGTATCGTTTATCTCCATTGGTACACACTAGGCCAGTATCGTTTCGCTGACGACAAAATCTTGGGTCTTGCCATGAGTTGGTGGTGTGTTTGTCGGAGCGGGTAGGTAGGTTGGTGGTGTGGCAGAGGTTGAGATCAACACCCCTCGCGGCTTGACGCTAAGGGGAACTTTCGTGAACCCGGTTGACTCTACGGATGCAGCCGTTTTGTTCTCCCATGCCTTCCTCTGTGACCGCATGTCCAGCCCGCACTTTCCGCTTCTGGCGGCGAAGTATCGGTCGCTCGGCTACGCCACACTGATATTCGACTACTCCGGTCACGGAAGCTCCGACGACGACCCCATCACGTCGGAGGCGCGCGTGGAGGATCTGCGTGCTGCCTCCGGTTGGCTCGAAGACCAGGGGTTCAGCCGCCAGATGCTGCACGCGCATTCCTCCGGCTCAATATCTGCGCTGCGTGCGGCGCCAAGGGCTGTACGCTCCATGTTTCTCTCCAGCCCAGTGATGGGGCCACTGGACTTCGACTGGGAAGCCATTTTTTCGCCGGAACAGTTGGAGGACTTGGAGAAGCGTCAGGAGACGCTGATCTTGGAGGACATGCCAAGCGGCCGGTCCTATCTCCATGTGACCCCGCAAACGCTGATTGACCTCTCGCTCAACACACCGGAAGCTCTGCTTGCGGACGTGAGCCGCCCCGTCGCCCTCGTCTACGACCGCTTGGACGTTGCCCGCGGGATGGACGACGGAGGAATGGAGGCATTCCCGCTGCTCCAAGATGGTTCGCGCTTAGACGTAGTGCAGGAGGGGGATTTCAGCAGCGAAAATGACCTTTCTGCGCTCTGGGCGCTGGCGAAGACGTGGGCGAAGCGGCAGGTTCCGGTGAGGACACGCGCCCAATGAGCGGGCCGTCTTCGGCGGAAGGACAGGGGCGAGGGCGGGGGGAGCCTGGCCGCAGGCGCGCGGAATCTGGGCGAGGGCGCGTAGAG
>CAYFOT010000012.1:3612-5786 GCA_964344825.1 uncultured Actinomyces sp. | reverse complement strand
GTCGACCTCGAAACCGGCCTGCTCCGCGCCGTTGACGAACTCCTGACCGAAGAGCGCGGCGACATCCTGGTGTTCCTGCCGGGTGAACGCGACATTCTGGATGCCACCGCAGCCCTGAAAGAGCATCTGGGCAGCCGGTACGTCCGTGATCCGCGGGACCCGCACGGACCAAATGGTATTGAGATTGTTCCCCTGTTCGCGCGACTCAGCGCGGCCGAGCAGCACCGCATCTACGCGCCGCATTCACTGCAGCGCATCATCCTGTCCACGAACATCGCGGAAACGTCGCTGACAGTTCCGGGAATTCGGTACGTGATTGACGCGGGTCTGGCACGCATCAGCCGGTTCTCCAATAAGACAAAGGTGCAGCGACTCCCAATTGAGCCTGTTTCGCGCGCCTCCGCCTCCCAGCGCTCCGGCCGCGCGGGGCGAACCAGTGACGGCATCGCGATTCGGCTCTACTCCGAAAGTGACTTCGACTCGCGCGATGAGTTCACGGAACCAGAGATCCTTCGCACCTCCCTGGCTGCGGTCATCCTGCAAATGGCGTCCTTGGGATTGGGTGAGGTGAAGGACTTTCCGTTCCTCGACGCGCCGAACCCCCGGGCAGTGCGCGACGGCGTGCAACTTCTTGTGGAGATCGGGGCTCTGAAGACCGACGGGTCCATAACTGCGCTGGGACGCCGGTTGGCGCAGCTACCGATCGATCCACGTCTTGGGCGCATGCTGATCGAAGCCTCAAACAACGGTTGCGCGTCTGAGGTTCTGGTGATAGTGGCTGCGCTTTCCATTCAGGACCCGCGGGAGCGACCCGTCGATTTCCAAGAGCAGGCCGACCAGGCGCACCGGCGGTTTGCCGACCCGTCCTCGGACTTCATCACCTACCTGAACATGTGGCGCTACCTCAATGTTCAGGCGCGTGACCTGTCGGGAAGCGCGTTCCGCCGCATGTGTCGCAAAGAGTATTTCCACTACCTGCGTTACCGGGAGTGGCGCGACATCGTAGGGCAGCTGCGCCAAATGTGTCGCCAAGTGGGAATCCAAGTTGAGAGCTTGGGCGTACCCAGTCGCTCGTTCATCGACGCTCGCAGTGAAGAGCCCAACCCCGTGATCAGCGCTGTTCTGGACTATGGCCGCAGCGCCAAGACCGTGGATCCGCAGGAGATTCACAGGTCCATCCTGTCAGGCCTCCTTTCCAACATCGGCTCTTGGGATGAGCCAAAAAAGGAGTACGCTGGCGCACGCGGTTCGCGGTTCACCATTTGGCCCGGCTCAACCTTGAAACGTAGGCGCCCCGACTGGGTTATGGCAGCCGAACTGGTTGAGACTTCGCGCCTGTTTGCACGCACCGTCGCGGGCGTGAAACCGGAGTGGATAGAGAAGTACGCCCAGAACCTAGTCAAGAAATCGTATTCGGAGCCGACTTGGTCTAGGGCGAAAGGCAGCGCCGTAGTGAATGAGCGGGTGATGCTCTATGGCCTGACCCTGGTTGCCGACCGCCAGATTCCGTTGGCTTCACTTGGGGACACGGTGCTTGGGAAAGACTGGTCGCAGTCCGCAATGGCGGCAGCTGCCGGGGCAAGCGCGCAGGCCAACGCGGGTTTCGGCGCGAACCTAACGGCAACCACGTTGGCACGCGAGATGTTCATTACCCACGCCCTAGTCGAAGGGGCCTGGCGCGACAACCACCTGGCATTCATGAAACGCAACCGGGACGTCATGGCTGAGGCAGAGCGCCTGTCTGAGAGGATGCGCGACCCCGCCCTCGTCCCTGATGAAGCGGTGCGTTACCGGTTCTTCGACGCTAGGGTGCCCGCGCAGATCACGTCGGCGGCCGCGTTCGGGAAATGGTGGAAGAGCAAGGTTGGGGAGGCGCCGCACCTGCTGGACTACCAGCTTGAGGATCTGCTGCCCGCCGCGGCTCTGGCCGATCCTTCGGCGTTCCCGCAGACGTGGGAGCAGGGGGACCTGAAACTGGCGGTCTCCTACGCGTTTGACCCGGGTGCGAACGAGGACGGGGTGAGCATTACCATTCCCCTCTCGTCGCTGGGGCGCGTCCAGGACACAGGGTTTGATTGGCTGGTGCCGGGACTGCTGGAAGACCTCTGTGTCGCCATGATCCGCGGGCTCCCCAAGGCGAAACGCCGGTTCTTGGCCCCTGCGACGCAGACGGG
>CAYFOT010000012.1:2218-3512 GCA_964344825.1 uncultured Actinomyces sp. | reverse complement strand
CCCCGCGACGCGCCCGGGCGCGAACGTTTGATGAAGAGTTCGCGCGTGCAATCCGAGGGCGGACGGGGATCGACCTGTCACCATCCGACCTTGCGACCGCCCACGCTGCCCTTCCTGCCCACCTCAAGATCGGTTTCCGGGTTTCCGACGACAACGGCGCGATCCTGGGCGCGGATGACTCCCTTGCGCGCCTGCAGAAACGTTTCCGCGGGCAATCCACGCAGGCACTTCAGTCAAGCGTGCGGGAAGCCCTGGAGGCTGCGCGCGCTAAGACGGCACCGCAGCGGGCATCTGGCGGAGAGGCGGACTCTGGAACCCGGCGCGAACCCGGGCGCGGACGCGGGCAAGAACCCGGGCGCGAACCCAGGCACAAAGCACCAAGCGGCACCGGCCCCGCAGCCCCCTGGGAGGGCGGCGCAGCAACCGGGCGGGACACGGCCGGCGCCGCGCCCACCCCTGAACTCGGAACCGACCTCATCACCAGCGATCTAAAACGCCTCCCAGAAGAGGGCCTCCCGCAGGTGGTCGAAGCCACCGATGCCCGCGGGCTACGGGCGCGTGGGTACCCCGCCCTCGTCTCCGAAAAAGTTGCTCTCAACGCGCCGGTTTCCGTCCAGATCCTCCCCACCAGGGATGAGGCAAACGTCCAGTACGCGGATGGCCTGACCGCGCTCCTCCTATCGGACCTGGCGCTGGAGACGGGGCGCATCACAAGCCGCTGGAGCGGGAACCAGGCGCTCCTGCTGGCGGGGTCGCCATACCCCAACACGCCGGCGCTGGTGGCGGACGCGCAGGTGGCGGCGCTTCGGCAGCTCCTTCGCCGGAAGGACGTTGCGCCACACTCCGTGCGCAATCACGAAGCATACGTCCAGTTGAGGGACAGTTTGCGCGATCTGTTCGAGGACGAGGTGTACCAGGTTCTCACCCGCGTCACCTCCGAAGTGCAGGCCTATGCGCAGTTAGAAGAGGCGCTGGCAAACTACCCGCAGGACACGTACAAGACCGTCACGCGCGCGGCCCGTAACCACGCCAAATCCATCTTCCACGACGGCTACCTGGCGCAGAATTCGCTGCTGGTAGCTCCCCACGTCGGCCGCTACCTTCTGGCGGACGCCCGGCGCGTGGAGCGGGGTGCGCGCGGCGCTAAGGAACTGTCACGTGACGTTGCGAACGAAAGGACAATCCGCGAGGTGGAAGCGGCCATCGCCGAAGTACAGGCGCGCTTGGAAGCGAGGCCGTTTTCTGCGGCGCACGCCCTCGAACTGGAGATCATCAAAGCCGCCGCGCAAGAGTT
>CAYFOT010000012.1:0-2118 GCA_964344825.1 uncultured Actinomyces sp. | reverse complement strand
AGGAAACCCGGGATGCTGCGGTCGTGTGATGCGGCTAATATCGGCGTGATATGTCGCGTCGATACATTTTTGCTACTGTGAACCTCGTTAGTTGTTGTCTCAAGAGACGGAGATGCGGTGGGCGTTCGCTCCAGCATGCTGGAACTTGCCATTCTTGGCGAACTTCAGCACCCGCTGCACGGCTATGAGCTGCGTAAACGGCTCTCGCGAAACCTAGGCCCATTCCGCCGCTTGTCTTTTGGTTCCCTCTATCCCGCGTTACACCGGCTGGAGGAGCGCGGCTTGATACGGGTCATCTCCGGTGGTTCCGACGGTCCGCGGCGTCCAGATAAGAAGGATACGCCGAAAAGTACTCGGAAGCAGGTGACTTACCAGATAACGCCGGTTGGCTCGGAGTTCCTGGTTTCTTCACTTGCTACTGCCGCTGTGGATGACGACTCCTTGCCGCTAACTATGGGCTTGATGTCGAAGGCGACTCCAGCGACGCGTTTGGCGCTGCTGATGGAACGCCGGGAGCAGGTCTTGGCCCGCGCCGAAGCCGGGCGTGAAAGAAGAGAATCCAACGACTTCTGGATCCGCTCAATGGCGGAGCTGGACAGTCAACAGGCCCAAAATGAGCTGGATTGGATTGACCACATGATCCAATCTGATGACCCCCCTCCGGGACTCGTGTCCGGAGCCAGATAGAGAACCCCGTTAGAGACGTTAGTCAGAACCTATTCAGAAGACGTCACGTCCAGAACAAAAGGAAGCCGAATGAGTGAGATTCGCACAGCAATCGTAGGTGTAGGAAACTGCGCCTCCTCCCTAATCCAGGGCCTCACCTACTACCAGGATGCGCAAGCTGGCGACAAGATCCCGGGCATCATGCACGCACAGTTCGGCGACTACGGCGTCGATAGTGTGAAGATTGTGGCCGCGTTTGACGTAGATGCCGCGAAGGTTGGCAAGGACGTCTCAGATGCGATCTACGCTGAGCCGAACTGCACCGTCCAGTTCGCAGAGGTTCCCAATCTTGACGTTGAGGTTCTGCGTGGCCCGACTCTTGACGGCTTGGGTGAGTACTACTCAGAGTCCGTTGAGGAATCGACGCTGGATGCCGTGGACGTCGTGCAGATCCTGAAGGATCAGAAGGTGGACGTCCTCGTTTCATACCTTCCTGTTGGCTCCGAAGAAGCAGACCGTTTCTACGCTCAGTGCGCCCTGGACGCTGGCTGTGCTTTCGTGAACTGCCTGCCCGTGTTCATCGCTTCGGACCCAGTTTGGGCGAAGAAGTTCGAGGACGCCGGTGTGCCAATCGTCGGCGACGACATCAAGAGCCAGTTCGGCGCAACCATCTCCCACCGCGACATCGTTCGCCTGATGGAAGAGCGCGGCGTCAAGATTGACCGCACCTACCAGCTCAACGTTGGCGGCAACATGGACTTCAAGAACATGCTGCAGCGCTCCCGCCTTGAGTCGAAGAAGATCTCCAAGACGCAGGCCGTTACCTCCAACATGAAGTCGGAGCATGAGGACCGTGACGTACACGTGGGTCCCTCGGACTACGTGCCGTGGCTGGATGACCGCAAGTTCGCGTTCGTACGCATTGAGGGCACCACGTTTGGTGACGTGCCGATCCAAATGGAGTACAAGCTTGAGGTTTGGGACTCCCCCAACTCAGCGGGCATCGTCATTGATGCGATTCGCGCTGCAAAGATCGCCCTCGACCGTGGGATTGGTGGGCCGCTGTGGGCGCCGTCCGCCTACTTCATGAAGTCCCCGCCCGTGCAGATGGTAGACAAGAGCGCACGTGAGAAGGTGGAAGCGTTCATTGAGGGTGCGGAGAACTCCAAGCCTAAGACCGGTGGTCCCGCTCAGACCGCCGACGTGGAGGACTAAGCGACTGCGCACATCGCGCCTTCGAACATAGCAAAGCGGGCCCCTGCAAACTCCTCATGTGAGGTTTGCAGGGGCCCGCATCCGTTTTCGCAGCGCACGCCCTCTTGGGCATCGAGCCGCGACTTAGTGGCTGCCTCCAGGAAGGGGCCCGGGGGCAGCCACTGGGATTTTGTTAGGCCTCAATCGCGGCCTTCTTGCGGGCGATGCGGGCATTGATGACCGCCAGGGCACCGGCGC
>CAYFOT010000011.1:0-43499 GCA_964344825.1 uncultured Actinomyces sp. | reverse complement strand
ATCGATACTTGTGCCCGGGAACAACCTTCGATAGTTAGCCACAACCTTCGATAGTTCGAACCAAGACGGCAAGACCAGCACACGAATCTGTGCTGTTGTCATTACACGCCGCAGTACATACCGCAGTGTGCGGACCCTGCCGTGCATCCCCGGAGCATTATGTCCGCGCCGGCTGCTATCCGGTTGGAACCGTGTCCGCGTCCGGCGTCTGCTGCCCCTGCTGCTGTTCCAGGGCCGCCAAACGCGCAGCCAACTCATCGGTTCGGGCCTGTTCTGCCTCTAGCAGTGCGGTCAGGTCGGAAATAGATGTCTGAAGGCTCTCATTCTCTGCCTTCAGGGCATCCACCTGGGTTTGAAGGTCGGTATCCGTCGGTATCTCCTGCGTTTGGGTGGTCGGCGTTCCCGCTTGGTTCTTCGCAGCTTCTTCGCGCGCTTTCGCCGCGGCTTCTTCCGTGATCTGCTGCTTGTCCTCTTCACTCAAGGACTGCTGGACCGTGGTGTAGCTGTTATTGATTTCTGTTTTCCCCTGCGCGCGCGCGACCGCGTAAGAAACTCCGACTGTAAGCAGCGCGACGACAAGGAAGATCAGGGACATCTGAAGCAGCTGGTTGTGCATTAACGCGTAAAGGAACGGGCGCCTGCGGCCAGACTCTCCCGAAGCTCCCTCACCCCGCTTTTCTGGGGTTCTGGGGTCCGGCTCCCCAAGATCTGACGCATCCGCCGTGGTGTCCCCGACCAGGCGCGCACCCGCTGCACTGGGCCTTGCTGGCTTACCTGAAACGCCCCCGTCTGCAGACGTTGCTCCAAGGGGTGCGGGGCTCACTACGGTCGCACCTAACTGATCTTGGACCCCGGTCGCGTCGACCGAATCAGCAGTGGTTCCTGCATCCGCCGACCTGTCCGACTCAGAGTGGCTGCCTGACAGCAGCTCCCCTTCCAAGATCGGCACGACCTTCTTCTTCGTGGTTTCCGCACTGGCGGTGATCACGATCCTGTAGAACTCACTGGCGAACGCTGAGATCGCGGAGATGACGCCAACAATAAGGATCGAGCTGGAGAACGATGTCAGCCGAGCCGACACAATTGCCATCGTGATCGCAGCCAGCGAGGTCGCCGCCACCTGCGGCAGCGAAAGCTTCGACTTGGCGCGTATTGAGCGCCACGCGTTGCGCAATCTGTGTTTAGCCACGACATCCTCCTTCTGTCCAACAGCTAACCAAACCTCACGGCGCAGAGTAAGTGCCACGCCTTAGCGTTCAGCGAACGAGTGATACATCGCGTACCTTTCCTCCCAAGAACCGAACGGGTGTGGGGTGTGAGGCCGAGTGCCCCTAGACTTGGCTCGTCGTAGACACTTGAGGAAGGGCGTTGGCATGACGCGGACTGTGGTGGCGAAATTTGGCGGATCATCTATGGCTGATGCGGAGCACTTCGCAGCGGCCAAGCAGATTATTGCCGGGGACCCAGCGCGCAGATACGTGGTTCCGTCAGCCCCGGGTAAGCGAAGCGGCGACGACCACAAGGTAACTGACCTGCTCTACATGTGTAATCAGTTGGCGCAGCACAATATCGACTTCTCTGAGGTCTTTGCACTGGTTGCTGCCCGCTACAAGCAGATCCATGAGGGCCTGGGCCTCACCCAAGACATCGACGCCGCCCTCGAACAGGTTCGCGAAGAGATCGCGGCGGGCGCCTCCGCGGAACACGTAGCCAGCCGTGGTGAGTATCTCAATGGGCTACTCCTTGCCGAATACCTTGGGTATGAGTTCGTTGACGCGGCCGACGTGGTCGTGTTTAGCCGCGGTGGCGTCTACAGCCCGCGTGCCACGATGAAGAGAATGCGCGCGGTTCTGGCGGACGTCCCCAACGCGGTGATCCCGGGTTTCTACGGGGCGGACGAGGACGGAGTGACGCACACTTTCTCCCGTGGTGGTTCCGACGTGTCCGGCGCGATCGTGGCGAGGGCGATGGGCGCGGACATGTACGAGAACTGGACGGACGTGTCCGGCTTCCTACAGGCAGACCCCCGCATCGTGGACGGGCCACGTGCCATAGACGTAGTTACGTATAAGGAACTCCGTGAGTTGTCCTACATGGGCGCCTCGGTTCTCCACGAAGAGGCCATTTTCCCCGTCAAAGAGAAGTCAATCCCCATCAATGTCCGCAATACTGAGCGGCCGCAGGATCCGGGCACCCTGATTGTGTCTGAGAAGGAGAAGATCGGGACCAGCGGCATCACGGGCGTCGCGGGGATGCAGCAGTTCACTGTGATCACCTTGGAAAAGACCCTCATGGATGAGGAGAAAGGGTTCATGCGGAAGCTCGTTTCGGTTTTTGAGACGAACGGCGTGTCCATCTCTCACATCCCTTCGGGGATTGACTCCGTGTCCGTGGTGGTGCGCAGTGAGTCGATTCGTTTCAAGCTGCGCAAGGTCGTTGAAGAGATCAAGATCTACTGCCACCCCGATGCTGTGAGCGTAGAGGATGGTATTTCGCTGATTGCGGTCGTGGGGCGGGGCATGGTGTCAACGCCCGGCATCGCGGCCCGGGTATTCCGCCAGCTGGCCGACGCGGGCATCAACATCCGCATCATCACCCAGGGGGCTTCTGAGCTGTCCATCTTGATCGGCGTGGAGGACCGTCAGTTTGAGGAAGCGATAAGGGCGCTTTACCGCGCGATTTAGTTTGGCGAGGGCGACGGGGGACACTTGCCTCTGCCTGCATGCGGGCTGTTCACGGTAGGCTGGGAGGAATCCCAAAGATGCTGAGAGGCGGTTCTACCCGTGACCCAGAAGATCGAAGAAATCTTCCCAATTGACGTCGCCGACAAGGACTGGTGGCGTCAAGCCGTTGTTTACCAGATCTACCCCCGATCTTTCTACGACCTCGACGGAAGCGGTCTGGGCGACATACGCGGCATAACTTCCAAAGTTCCCTACCTGAAGGAACTGGGTGTTGACGCGGTGTGGCTGAGTCCGTTCTACCCGTCGGAACTTGCTGACGGTGGCTACGACGTGGCTGACTACCGGGACGTTGCGCCAGAGCTTGGCACGCTTGCAGACTTTGATGAGATGGTGGCTGCCCTGCATGAGGCCGGGATCAAGGTCGTGGTTGACATCGTTCCCAACCACACCTCTGACCAGCATGTTTGGTTCCAGGAGGCGCTTCGGTCCCCAAAGGGTTCGCCGGCACGGAACCGCTACATTTTCCGTGACGGCGTGATTGATGAGGACGGGAATAATAATCCGCCCTCGGACTGGATCTGCATGTTTGGTGGCCCGCAGTGGGACCAGGTTGAGGACGGCCAGTGGTACCTCCACACGTTTGCTCCGGAACAGCCTGACCTCAACTGGGACAACCCTGAGGTGCGCCAGGAGTTTGAGGACGTCTTGGCGTTCTGGTCGGATCGCGGTGTGGACGGGTTCCGCATTGACGTGGCTCATTCTCTGGTGAAGGACCAAGACGTTGTTTTCGGCCCCGACCCTCTTCCGACTTGGAAAGAGCTGGAAGCGATGCCGTGGGACGGCAACCACCCGGTTTGGGACCGCGATGAGGTCCATGACGTGTACAAAGGTTGGCGCAAGGTATTCAACAGGTACGATCCGCCGCGGACCGCAGTTGCGGAAGCCTGGGTGGATGACCCGGAGCGCCGCGCGCGGTACGCCAGTATTGAGGGCCTTGGCCAGACATTCAACTTCGACCTCCTCAGGGCTGACTTCGATGCGCCTACCTTCAAGGAGATCATTGATCACAACCTCAACCTCGCTGATGGTGCCGAGACGTCCACCACGTGGGTGCTGTCGAACCACGACGTGATCCGACACGCGACTAGGTACGGTCTGCCGGGCCTGCAGGCGGATAAGGAGAAGATTGCGGGGCACTCATGGCTGCTCGCAGGGGGTTCCCCGGATGAGGTGAAGCGGGAGCAGGGCAACCGCAGGGCCGACGCAACCACGCTGATGCTTCTGGCACTCCCGGGAAGCATGTACCTGTACCAGGGGGAGGAACTGGGGCTGCACGAAGTCGGCGACATTGCCGACAGTGACCGTCAGGATCCGACCTTCTTCCGTAGTCCGGGTGTGGACGTGGGCCGTGACGGCTGCAGGGTGCCGCTGCCGTGGGTGGCAGACGAACCGGGCTACGGGTTCGGGTTCGGCCCAGATGCGAAGGCCCCCCACTTCCCGCAGCCCGCGTGGTTTGCGGAGCACGCGGTAGATGTAGAGGATGCGGACCCCGAATCCACCCTGAATCTGTACCGCAAGGCACTGCATTTGCGTAGGAAGCTCCTCACATCTGAGGAGCTGGCTTGGGAGGACTCCGGTAATCCGGACGTCCTGCAGTTCGTCCGCCCGAACGGCTGGAGGGTGATCATGAACTTCTCTGGCCAGCCTGTTCCAATGCCAGAGGGGGAGTTGTTGATCTCTTCACGTCCTCTGGAAGGCGGAATGCTCCCGGGAGACGCGACCGCTTGGCTGCTTGCATAGAGTGAGGCGACGAAAATGGGGTGTCCATGGTGGGCACCCCATTTTTGCTGATGGGCCGGCTTATCGCCTTTCATTCACTGAGCCGTGGGAAGATTGAACCATGACGTACACGACTATTCATTTGATGCGCCACGGAGAAGTGAACAACCCCGACGGTGTTCTTTACGGGCGCCTTCCGGGTTTCGGATTGACACCTTTGGGTATGGACATGGCGGTGGCGGTGGCCGCCCATTTCGTGGAAGCGGGTGCGGACATCACGCATGTCATCGCTTCTCCGCTTTTGCGCGCGCAGGAAACGGCGACGCCGACCGCGCTGGCGTACGGCTTGGAAGTGGAGTCTGACGCGCGACTTATAGAAGCTGGCTCAGAGTTCGAAGGGGTGCAAATCAACAAGAACCGGTGGGCCTTGGCACACCCGCGAAACTGGAAACTGTACACCCGCCCGCACGAACCATCCTGGGGTGAACCATACAAGGACATCGCCAAGCGTATGAGCGCCGCGATTTCTTCGGCGTTGCATGAGGCCCGCGGACATGAAGCACTGTTGGTGTCCCACCAGCTCCCTGTTGTAACTGTGCAGCGTTTTCTGGACAGGAAACCTCTTTCCCATAACCCGCTGCTGCGTCAGTGTTCCCTGGCGTCGTTGTCGTCGCTTTTGTTCGAGGGCGATGAGCTGATCGCCTGGAGATACACGGAGCCAGCCGCCTACCTGCTTGCCGACGCCCAAGACATGACACCCGGGGCCAGCCAGGCCGCCGTACGCCGCTAGGACTCCGTATCCCCTCGATGGTCCGGTGCCGCAGGACCCTCATCTTCCGGTGAGGAGGGGTTTGGCGAGGGAGTTCCCGAACCGTCCTCAAACTTCAGCTCAGGTCGCGTCCTCTTCTGGCGCCGCGAAATACGGTCCGCCAGATCAGAAATCGCATCGGGGTTGTCGTCGGGACGCGGCTTCGTGGTTTGTTGCGGAGCGGAGGGAGCGCGGGAGGCTTCCGCGCGGGTAACCCAACCCGTGATGATCCACGCCAGGGGGCCGATCAGTGGAATCAGCACTATCAGCGCAAGCCAGACCCAACGGTTCACTTTCCCCGGCGTCCACGTGCGGGAACGTGAGGCCCAGTCAGCCAGCGCGTACACCGTGACGGCCAGCAGGGCGACGACCAGTAAAATTCTTGCCATGTCTACACCCTAGATGGTTTAGATGATATTTCCCGCTCCAGCTGCGAAGACCGCTCCCATCACGACCCCGTATGTCAACGCATACAGGCCCGTGTTGCGCAGGGTGCTCAGAAGCTGTTTCCCCTTCGCTCCACCCAGAATGGAGATCAAACCCGGCAGTCCGGCCACGCCTAGGACGCCGGCGACGGCCAGCGCCCACATCGGTGACGCCCCAGCACCAAATTGCGATACGTCACCAGCGAAAACCGCTGCGACTATCAAAGTTGTGTAGACCCAGCGGGATCGGTTTTCACCGATACGAACCACCAGGGTGCGTTTGCCGACTGTGGCGTCGGTCGAAACGTCACGAATATTGTTCACCATTAGCAGAGCGACCGAAATGAACCCTATGCCCGACGCCGCAGTCCAAACCCACCAGGGGACTGAAGACGTCTGTACGTAGGTCGTGCCTGCCGCAGCCATCAGCCCGAAGAAGACAAAGACGAAGAGTTCCGACAACCCCACGCCCGCGTAGCCGTAGGGGCTTCGCCCGCCCGTGTAGAACCAAGCCGCAACGATAGCAGCGAAACCTAGGATGATGAGCCACCAGTGCCCCGACCATTCCACCAGTGCTAGCCCTGCAAGAGCCGCTAATCCAAAACAGGTCAGCGCGATGGTCAGGACCCTCTTGGGGCTGACTAGGCCGCTTGCGGTTAGGCGTGTTGGCCCACTTCGCTTATCGTCGGTCCCGCGCACGCCGTCGGAGTAGTCATTGGCGAAGTTCACACCGATCTGCAGCAGAAGGGCAACTGCAAGCGCCAAGGCCGACATTCCCCAGGAGAATGAGCCCATGTTGTAAGCCGCGCCGCTGCCCACCAAAACCGGCGCAGCCGCAGCGGGAAGGGTCCGCAGCCGTGCGCCCTCTAACCAATCCTTTGCAGATGCCATGTCTTCCATTTAACGATGCCAGGCATCCCCTTGGCCAATTTGGTTCATTCCAATCAAGCGCGCGCCCTTCCTATCGATCTTTCCAAGCGCGGTTGTGGGCATCGCCGTGGTGGTCGCAACGTATCGGGGAGTGGAGGGTCCACCCAGCTTCGCGCGGACCGCGTCTGCCACCCGCGGCCCCACCTCCTGGGGGTCGAGGGCGGTTTCCACCAAGACTCCCACAGCGTTTCCCCACCGCTCATCAGAAACGGGGAAGCCATGTGCTTCACGCACCCCGTCAACGCGGCACGCCTGCGCAACGGCGGTAAGGTTGATCTTCACGCCGCCGGACTTGATCAGGTCGTCGTTGCGTCCCGTGACTTGCACAGTCCCGTCGCTTAGCACCCCTCCTTGGTCGGATGTGGCAAACCATCGGGTGTTTTCCCTGTGGACCCAAGGTGCCTTCTCGTCCAAGTAGCCGGCCATCAAAGTGGGTCCACTAATGAGCAGCCTTCCGTCCTCGTCCGCCAAGACACGGGTGCCAGGCAGCGGGCGGCCGTCGTACACGCAGCCGCCGGACGTTTCCGTCATCCCGTAGGTGGTGACTACGCGGACTCCCAAACTCGCTGCGGCACGGATAAGTGTTTCGCTGACAAAGCCACCCCCGACCAAGATGGCGTCAAAATGACGTAGGGAGTTGGGGTTTTCGTCGAGCAGCACCGCCAGCTGGGCAGTCACCAACGAGCAGTAGAGCGGGACCGACGAGGGCGTTTGTGCCCGCGCCTCTTCTGCGGCCGATCCGAAGGTGTCTGGCCGGAAGTGTCTAAAGTGCGCCAAGAAGGGCGGCTGACCCGCATAAGTGGATCGGATGACAGTCTGAATTCCCGCAATATGTGTGAGTGGTAGCACTGTTACCCAGCGGCCAGGACCACCCAGGTAGGAATGTGTTGCGTCAGCGGATGACTTGAGCGCGTCGTTTTCTAGGCAAACGAGATTCGGGCGTCCCGTCGAGCCAGATGTTGCCACCACAAGGCCACGGGAAAGGGCCCTCTCCGGAAGGAGTCCTTGGGTGGTCGCGCGCTGTATCCGCAGGTCCGCATCGTTTCTGGAGGCTCCACGGAGTACCAGAAGGCGTTGGGGAGCCGTCACGTGCTTAACCAGAGCGTCGGCCGCTTTCTTCGCGTCCGTCGCGTTTACCGACAAGGGGTCCATGGGGAGAACCTTAGCGCTGACGGGTAGGAGTGTTGCAACGAATGGGTTACAAGAGTGCCCTTGACGGCCTAGAAACCGGCGGAATAGCGCGGTTTAGTAACACATCTGTCATCGACGGTGTCGGAAAGCTTTTGTAGGATGAGATCGCTATGAAGAAGTTCTTTGGTTCCAAACGGAATGTTGCCCTTGTCAGCGTCGGGGCAGTACTCGCGGTGCTCCTCGCAGTTTTTGCGGGAGTCATGGTTTACTACGGCAACCACGCACTCCCTAACTCCGCGGTTGCTGGTCAACCCGTTGGTGGAATGACACGCGAACAGGTTGCGGAAGTTCTCTCCCAGCAGACCAGCGGGGAAGTCGTTGAAGTCGGTGGGGACGCAGCACCTGCTCAGGCATCGTTGGCTGATGCAGGGATAGATGTCGACATCGAAAAGACGGTGGATGAGGTCTTCGCGCCGAACAGGGGCTTCGTAACCCGGATCACATCCTTCAATTCGGTGAGGGACATTGAGCCCGTCGTCACAGTCGACACGGAGAAACTGGATGCGTTCGCTGATGGGCTGCATGCGGAGTCCGTGAAGAATGCCGTGAACGGCGCAGTGACTTTTGACCCTGAGGCGAAGGTTTTTGTTGCGGCAGGAAGTGAGCCGGGAGCAGAGCTTGATACGGACTCCTTGGGACAGGTACTGCTCGCGTCCGCGAAGTCACTGAAGTTTGAGCCGGTGAGTTTGCAGGTAGTGGAAGTCTCTCCGGATTACGACACCGCGTCTGCCCAAGCTGCTGCGGCCACTGCCAACAGCTGGTTGGACTTAGAAGTCAGGGCGTGGGACCGTTTGGAACGTGGACGCTACCCGGAACGTGAAGAAATGGCACCGTGGCTCACGTTCACTCCGAAGGATGGATCCTTAGAAGTCGGTTTGGATCGCGACCAAGTTAAGCAGTGGGTCAGTACTGTGGCTGGCGAATCCAACATTGAGACGGAGCCGGGCATCCAGAACATCAACTCTGGTGGCGAAGTGGTTGCGTTGGCTGTTGAAGGCCAAGATGGCTACAAGGTGAACAATATTGATGCGTTGACGGACGGCATCATCGCTGCGGTAACCCAGGGGCAGCCGTATTCCGGGACAATGGAATACAACGTTGAGGAACGGACGTATACGCAGAGGCTCATCGCTGATGGTGCAGAGAACTTGGCGTACCCGGCTGCTCCGGGCGAAAAATGGATTGACATCAACCTCTCCAATCACTCTGTGACTGCGTACGAAGGCGCGGTTCCTGTGCTGCAGTCTCCGATGGTCGCGGGTGCTCCTGCGACCCCGACGGTTACCGGGGAATACGCGGTGTGGGCGAAGGTGGCGACGCAGACGATGCGTGGCAGCAATGCCGATGGATCGAAGTATGAAACTCCGGATGTGCCGTGGATTCTTTACTTCCACGGCGGCTACGCGACGCATGGTGCTTACTGGCGCAGCAGCTTCGGCTATGACGCCGGCGCTGGCGGATCTCATGGATGCGTGAATATGCCCGTGGGCGCCGCGTATGACCTCTACTCTTGGGCGGACGTTGGAACAAAGGTAGTGAGCCACTACTGAGTCGATGTTCGATCCGCGCTGAGGATGTACTTAGTGCCGACGTATAGCGCGTAGGTGTGAGAAGAAGGAACCGGCCATAGGCGGGTTCCTTCTTCTCACACCACGTGTTGTTTTCTTACACTTCGGGCTTGGCACATCTCCTGTATGGAGCGCGTGTCCGCTCAGTAGTAGTAGGGGAACTCTGACCAGTCGGGCGCGCGTTTCTCCAAGAACGAGTCCCTGCCCTCTCTGGCCTCATCTGTCATGTAGGCCAGTCGTGTTGCCTCCCCGGCGAAGATCTGCTGCCCGGCCAGTCCGTCGTCCGCAAGGTTGAACGCGAACTTCAGCATTCGGATGGCTTGAGGGGACTTACCCGCG
Organism: uncultured Actinomyces sp.; assembly: GCA_964344825.1. Lineage (GTDB taxonomy): Bacteria > Actinomycetota > Actinomycetes > Actinomycetales > Actinomycetaceae > Scrofimicrobium. The sequence continues at coordinate 33,775 of CAYFOT010000011.1, read as the reverse complement.
ATTGAGCGGCAGTAACCTATTGCTGTTTCCTCCAGTTCGGCATGCGGAACCGCCTGGTTGATTGCCCCCCACTTTTCGGCTTCTTCTGCTGTGTAGGTGCGAGCTAAGAAGAAAATCTCCCGAGCCCTCCGGTCTCCGACCTGGCGCGCCAGCAGTGCGGAACCGTATCCTGCGTCGAACGATCCCACATCCGCATCGGTTTGCTTGAACCGGGCGTGCTCCTTCGACGCGACCGCCAAGTCACAAACCACCCCTAGGGAATGTCCGCCGCCAGCCGCCCACCCGTTGATGGCTGCGACCACGACTTTCGGCATTGATCGGATCAACCGCTGCACTTCCAATATGTGCAGGCGCCCAGCCGCCGCACGCTGTGAGGCAGCGGATTCTGGCGTCGTGACGAGGGCGTCCTGCGACTTCGGCTTCTGAACCGTGTAACGATATCCGTCCTTGCCCCGTACACGTTGGTCGCCCCCGGAACAGAAAGCGTATCCGCCATCTTTCGCGCTGGGACCGTTCCCCGTGAGGATCACTGCGGCGACATCCGCGCTGCGGCGTGCGTCCTCTAAAGCAACCAGCAGTTCATCCACCGTTTGTGGTCGGAAAGCGTTGCGCACTTCGGGACGGTTGAAAGCAACCCGAACCCAAGGCAGGTCAGCACCTGTGGGCGCACCGTCTTCCTGCCCGCGGGAGACGCCCCGGTGATAGGTAATATCGGTAAAGTCAAAGCCGGGCACAGGGCGCCATCGTGTCGGATCGAATATGTCTGAAACTGTATCTGGTGCATTCACGTATCCAACCTTAACCGGCCCCAGAGCCCACGGTGATACTTGAGCGGAAATCGATGTCTCCTCACGTAAACTGACCCCATGAGCGACATTTCTTCATACCTGAATCCCGGTGTGCACCTGCTAAAAGAGATCGATGAGACTCCGCAGAGCTGGCTGAACCTCATTGAGCTCTCTGCAATCCTGAAAGATCAGAAGAAGCGCGGCGTGGAAGAACAGTATTTGAGGGGAAGGAACATCGCCCTCATCTTTGAAAAAACATCCACGCGCACGCGGTGCGCATTTGAGGTTGCTGCCGCGGATCAGGGGGCATCAACGACCTATCTGGATCCTGCATCCTCACAGATGGGGCATAAGGAATCCATCGCGGACACAGCCAAAGTCTTGGGGCGCTTTTTTGATGGCATTGAGTTCCGCGGCGCGGACCAAAGCCAGGTTGCGATATTGGCTGAGGACTCCGGTGTCCCAGTTTGGAATGGACTCACAGCGCAGTGGCACCCCACTCAAATGCTTGCGGACTCTTTGACGATGCTGGAGCACGGGGGCGGACGCCCACTGAATCAGATCACGTATTCGTACCTGGGGGATGCGCGGTACAACATGGGGCGCTCCCTTCTGATTAACGGCGCGTTGCTGGGATGCGACGTCCGTATCATCGCGCCGCTGGAACTCTGGCCCGATGAGGACGTGATTGAGACAGCTGAAGCGATCGCGGAAGTCACTGGGGCCCAGGTCACCATAAGTGAGGACATCGGTGACGTTAAGGGCAGTGATTTTGTCCACACTGACGTCTGGGTTTCCATGGGTGAACCTAAGGAAGTGTGGAAGGAACGCATAGAACTTCTGATGCCGTACCGTGTTGATGAAGAATTGATGGAGCTTGCTGGGCCGGACGCCAAGTTTATGCACTGCTTACCGGCGTTTCACGACCTAAACACCACCGTCGGCGCAGAAATCAACCAGGACTTCGGTCTGGACGGGATCGAAGTCAGTGATGAGGTCTTCAGTGGACCTCGTTCTGTCGTATTCGATCAGGCAGAAAACCGCATGCACACAATTAAGGCGGTGATGGTGCGGTCGCTCGGAAAGAAGTAGTATCAGGCTGATATGAGTATGCGTGTTTCGTCCGTCCGCCATGCCCAGCCGGGGCCGCGGGGTGTCTTGCCCCAGCATGCTATCGGTCAAGGGCGCCACCGGAATTCGCCAAAGCGATCATTGCCGGTTGGCCCGATTACGGCTACTGCGGGGGCTGTTGTCGTCGGCATGGGCGTGGTTGGCTTAAGCCTCAACCTTCTGTCTGGGGGCACAGAACCAGCCGTGTCCGCAGGCTTAGCGGAAGTTCATTCTTCCGCGGCACACACGGTGGTAATGGAAGTTGCCCTCCCGGAGCAGGAGGCGCAGATCCTGAATGTTGCTCGTTCTACCTGTGAGAGCCTGAATCTTGGTGCGCTGGATGGGGCAACCATTGACGAAGCCGCGGAAGAGGCCATCGCGGCCTACCAAGCACTGCAAGCAACTGTCTCCCAAGCCTCACGCGTCGCGGAGCGTGCAGTCGTGCTTGAGGGGGTCCCGGATGAAGTGTTGGAATCATATTTGAGTCACGACATCCCGATGCGCAAGTTGGTCGCGGCTGCAGACTCAGTTACTGCAGCGGAGGCTCCCGAAGAGGAGATCCCGCTTCTACCCATGTCAGATGTCTTGGAAGTTCCCAAGGTCACGTCGCCATTGGACGAAGACTCCGTGGAGCAGCTCCGCGATGGCACCCAGAGGCTTGATCAAGCGTTACAGGTACTCCCAGTGGAAGACCGGATCGCGGTCTTGGGGGAGGAAGCCGTCGACCCCGCCACCCTAACGGATGAAGAGATTGACCGCGTTCTGGCGTCAGGCGAAGTTCACTCCTTCCGCGTGGAGAAGCAGCGGCGCTTCGCCGCGTCCCTGCCGGACATGTCGCAGATGGAAAATGGGCGTATTGACGACTCAATGCTCTGCCCGATTCCTTGGGTGTCACCGTACTACCGCGTGCTCTGCGTGTCGCTGGAGCCCCTAGTTTCGCTGAATGAAGAGTTCAGAGCCCACTTCGGCTACGATCTGCCGATACAGAGCGCATATCGTTCATACGATGATCAGGTTTCGGCTCACCAAGCGGCTCCCATGATGACAACCCTGCCTGGCACGTCCAACCACAGCTGGGGGTTGGCCGTCGACTTTGACATCGACAACTACCGTTCCTACGACGACCCTCACGTACAGTGGTTGGTTGAAAATGGGCCCCGCTTCGGCTGGCGAAACCCGACTCTTGAAGCGTTTGGCACGTCCTCAGAGGAACCGTGGCACTTTGAGTTTGGCACCACATACCCTCACCTAGAGGGCGGCGGCTTCAATGGCCCGACACCTGAGGTTGAGTACGTGATCCGCATGCCTGAAGGCTGGGAGACGAAGACTCTTCTGTCATCGAATCAGAACTAGGACAGGTTAGTCTTTGGGTTCCAACCACTGGGGTATGCGGGCCTTTCCAAGCCCAAGGATGCTCAAATACAGGCCGAATCCAGCAATGGCCGCACAGGGAATCAGTAGTGCGATGCCTAGGAACGTCCCCAGAAATCCGCCCACACCGGGCGCGACGATCCCGACCAACCCCATTCCCAGCATGATCAACGAAAACCCGGGTAGCGATAGCAGCACCATCCGCTCATCTGCGACACCCTCCGACTTCCGGAGGCTCTTGGCCCTGGCAGTCGGTCTGCGAAGCGCCCATGAGGCGACAAGCCCCAGAGCTCCAATAATCAGTGCGACCATAATCATGGAGCCACTATATAGACTTGCGCGATGAGCACCATCCCAAGTGCGCGACTTTGCGCCATTGACACCTCGACGTGGGGTGAGGGCGAAAGGACCGCCCTCACCAACATAGAGGAGGCAGTCGTATTCTCACTGCCAATGAACATCCGGTTCCGCGGAATCACGGTTCGTGAGGGGCTCCTGCTGCGCGGACCTGAAGGGTGGGGTGAGTGCGCGCCTTTCTGGAACTATGGTCCCAAAGTTGCTTCATACTGGCTTGCGTCGGCTATCCGTCAAGCGACGGAACCCGCGCCCGCACCGCTGCGGGACAAGATACCCGTTAACGCGACGATCCCCGTTTGCGGAGCAGAAGAGGCCCTGCGTCGCTTGCAGAGCCAACCGGGCTGCTACACGGCCAAAGTCAAGGTCGCGGACCCGGGCTTCTTAACGGATGAGGACGTGCGGCGCGTGGCAGCGGTAGCCGACTACCTAGGTGAAAGGTACGGCGACCGTGCCCGTGTCCGCATCGATGCAAACACGGCGTGGGAGGTTGATGAGGCAGCACGCGCCCTCGACCGACTAAACGTAGCGGCGCGTGGTGTCGGTGGACTGGAATATGCGGAGCAGCCCGTGAAAACCGCCCTCGAACTGAGTAATCTACGCAAGATGACTTCGGTGCCGCTGGCTGCGGATGAGTCGATTAGGCTTTCTGACGACCCGCTGGCTGTGCGGAGGCTTGACGCGGCGGATGTGGCTGTCTTGAAGGTGGCGCCGCTCGGGGGCGTGAGGAACGCGATGGAGTTAGCGGGGCGTTTGGGCCTGTCTCCAGTCGTTTCGTCGGCCCTGGATAGTTCCGTAGGTATCAGCGCGGGCGTAGGTCTGGCTGCGGCGCTGCCCGGCCTAGACTACGCGTGTGGGCTCAACACCGTGACCATGTTCGCCGCCGACGTCGTGGAGAAGCCGTTGGTTGCGGAGGACGGAACTATCGACGTTGTGAGGGCGAGGGCGGTGGCGCGCGGCGAACTTACGCGGCACTCGCGTCTGGTGGAGCCGGAGACGGTGAGTCGGTGGGAGGATAGGTTGCGCCTGATGGCTGCAGAACTCAGTTCGGAGGCCCCGTGACAGAGGCAGGTGGGTCGGCGCCCCAAGCGCCTGGTGCCGCCCAGGCACCCAGCATCGTCCAGGCGCAGGCGGTGCTCGACGCCTTGATTGCCACCGGAATCAGACGCGCAGCGTACTGCCCGGGTTCGCGTAATGCTCCATTCGCATACGTTTTATCCGCCTATGAGCAGGCGGGGTTGATTTTGGTTTCGCCGTTTGCGCAGGAGAGCACGGCGGCGTTTTGGGCGTTGGGTGCAGCCAAAGTTTTGGCCGGTGAGGAACCGGTTGCGGTATTCACGACATCTGGCACAGCCGTTCCCCAGATGCATGCCGCATTGGAGGAGGCTCGTCACCAAGGCGTTCCCATAGTAGTGGTCTCCGCTGATCGTCCGTTCGAACTTACCGACGTGGGGGCGTCTCAAACTACGCGCCAGCACGGAATCTTTGGCCCTACCACAGTAGCGTCCTTGGACATACCGGCTGAGGCCCCCAGTGGGATTGGCCAGCGTGTCGGACGCACAGTGCGCAGAGCGTTGGGATGGGGCGGCCGTCCGGGCCCGGTCCACATCAACGTAGGTTTTCGTGACCCACTGGTCCCTACATATCCGGTCGAGTCTCCTAGCCTCACTGACTTGAAGAGCGGCGCTGCCGTGGCAAATGTCCAAGATGTCAACCGGCGCCTGGACGCCATGGCGTGGAGTGAAGTCATTGACCCGCTGCTCAACACGGTAGTAATCGCGGGTGACAGCGAACCACCGTGGGTGGAAGCCGATTTGCGGATTGGTGAGTATGCTGCGCGCCTAGGGATCCCCGTTCTTGCGGAGCCGTCCTCAAGCCTGACGCAGGTAGACACGTGGATTCCCCATGGCCAACTTGTGGCGCCGTTGCTGGGTGGGGAAGTCCAGCAGGTCATAGTTCTTGGAAAGCCCACGCTTAGTCGTCCCATTGCCCGCATCTTAGGGAGCGAGGGCGTAGCAAAGGTTGTCGTCAGCGCGCACCACGAATGGCCGGACACCGCCGGCAACGCCACCCAAGTCGTTTCCGCCCTCGAACAGGAAGATGGGGAACGCCACCACGCGGTCTGGCTTGACCGGTGGCGAAACGCAAGCACTTTGGGGGGTGAGGATGCGCGCAGAGAGTGGTCCTCGGGTGCCTTGAACCACCTGATGGCCGCGGAGGCAATCTGGGAGTCTCAACCAGAAGTCGCGCTATGGCTGGGCGCCTCAAATGCGGTGCGTGCGTTCGACATGGCAGCAGCGAAACCGGGGCGGCGGAACGTGTACTCAAACCGGGGACTTGCTGGGATCGACGGGACAATTGCGTCCGCCATGGGTGCTCAATCAGTGCTTCGACGCCCGGTGCGTGCCGTGATGGGCGACCTAACGTTTGTTTACGACATGGCGGCGCTGGGTTCGGCGGGGGAACCCATGCAGGACGTTCAGCTCATTGTTTTAGACGATCGTGGGGGACGGATTTTTGAGTCACTGGAACACGGGGCGAAGGCATCGCAGCACACATTGGAACGCTATTTTGCGGTGGCGCAGAACGTGGACGTATGTGCTGTGGGTCGGTCCTGCGGCTGGGACGTGCGGTGCATCGGTGAAGAGTCGGAACTCCGGGATGCTCTGGCGGCTCCGGTACGGGGGCGTAGCATTCTCCACCTGTGTCTTGATTCACCCGCTGAGTTGTTCAAGTCTGTGAGAGACGGTGTTGTTTCTGGGTGGAAGCTGAGAAGAAGCTGAGAGCTTGCAAGGCGGTCTTCCGGCGTCAAAAGACGGCGTTTACCATTGCAATCTGAATGCTAGTGCGGAGGTATGAAATGTCGGAGTCGTATGACCCCAATCGTTTGTCGGCGCCGGATGGGTGGGCAGAAGAACGTTTCGCGCCGTCATCGGGGCAAGGGCAGCCTGAGCAAACTGCTCCGGGAAGCTACCAGAGAACATATACGCGGCCGGTGTACGCCCAGGCGGCGCACTATTCCGATGCTGGGCAAGGGGCGCATAGCGGGTACGCGTCGGCGGGAGCCCAGGTGCCACCGGCGCGTAACGCATCCCCTTTCGCATCCCCGACCGGCGGCGCCGGGTCGTCCTCTTACGCTTCCGGACGGGCTGGGACGCCCTCGTTCCCACAGCGTTCGTCGCTGCAGCGACCCGTGAAGAAGGGCCCCGGGTGGGTGGCATTGGGCGCGGGGATGCTGGTCAGCGCACTTGTCTCAGTGACCGCGGTATTTGGGATTTGGGGGGCGCAGTCACCGTTCTCAGAGTCTGCGAACATGACTTCTGGACAGGAAACGTCTTTGGACGCCCAGAATCTGCAGTCCAGCTCCGCGACGGTGAAACCCGTCAACAGCGAGGGAACCGTGCCGGATTGGGAGGCGGTCGCGGCGGCGGTCCGTCCTGCAACCGTAACAATTCAGGTTTCCGGGGAGTCCGGGTCTGCCAGCGGATCCGGCGTCATCATTGACAAAGAGGGCCACATCATCACCAACCACCACGTCGTATCCGGTGTGGTCAACGGTGGCAGTATTCAAGTGGCGCTGCATGATGGTCGCCTATATACGGCGGAAATCGTCGGCACGGACCAGACCACGGACCTAGCGGTGTTGGCGCTGAATGAGCCGCCGTCGGACCTCACGGCTGCTCTGCTTGGTGATTCTTCTACGCTTAAGGTCGGTCAGCCTGTGATGGCGATCGGTGCCCCGCTTGGGCTTGCTGACACAGTTACGACAGGAATCGTTTCGGCGCTTGATCGACCCGTGTCGGTGCAGGCGGATGCTGATGCTGCAACCCAGCAGGCAGAAATTGTGGTCACGAATGCCATTCAGATTGATGCGTCTATCAACCCGGGGAACTCAGGTGGCCCGTTGTTTGATAGCGAGGGTGCGGTGGTCGGCATCAACTCATCCATCGCGTCGATGGAGTCCGGGCAGGGCAACGCTGGGTCGATCGGGTTGGGGTTTGCGATCCCCGCGAACTTGGCATCATCCGTGGCCAGCCAGATCTTGGAAACTGGGGTTGCACGGCATGCTTTGCTTGGAGTGCAAATAGGCACGGTAAGCGTTGCTAGCGGCGGTGAGCAGCGTTTGGGCGCCCAAGTCGCGGCGGTGACAGACGGTGGCGCCGCACACAACGCAGGCATAGCGGTCGGCGACGTGATCATTGGGATAGACGGCAACTCCGTAACCAGTGGTTCGTCACTCACCGGGTACGTGCGGCGTTACACAGCCGGTGACGAAGTGACACTGGATGTCATTCGCGATGGAGAGACCATGCAGATGCCCGTGATTCTTCAAGAGAAGTAGCGCGGAGCGTCCCAGGCGGACTCAAAGATGGAGCGGGCGGCCAAATAGTCCGCCCGCTCTTTCTATCGTTACCTAATCTGGTTGAGGATGTTCAAGCGCCCTAGTCCAGCCAATGCTTCGCGGTCGCCACCAGAGCCTCTACGCCGTCGTGGAGGGTCGGTTCGATTTCTGGTGCGAAATATGGAGAGTGGTTTGACGGCAGCTTCAGGAGGAGAGCCAGAAGCTCTTCTTGAGTCGTCGCGTCCGCAAACAGCTTCGGGTCAGCACTTCCAAGCAGCCAGTAGCAACATTTCGCGCCAGCCTCTTTCGCCAGGACTCCCACGTCCTCACTTCCAGTTACGCTTCCGGGATCAACCACGGACGCCCCTGGGAAAGTCAGGAAGATGTCCCGAACCTCATCGCACACAGCGGGATCGTTCACGACCGCCGGGAAACTGTACTTCACTTCTATCGTAGGTTCACGCTCCGCACCAACCGCGTACGCCTCCGCCTTCGCGTATCGCTCTACGGTGTCAAGCACAGTGCGGCGCACGTCGGGGTCGAACGTGCGGATACTTAGTTCAAGTACGGCGCGATCAGGAATAATGTTGGCCGCCGTCCCCGCGTGGATTGAGCCGACCGTTACCACTGCCATGTCGGTTCCTGCGATGACGCGAGAAACGATTTCTTGCAGACGTACCACGAAGTTTGCGGCCATCACGATGGGATCTTGCGTCGTTTCTGGCCTGGAACCGTGGCCGCCCTTGCCGTACAGGGTGACGACCAGGGCGTCTGACGCGGAGAAGGCAGGACCCGGATGTATGCCGAAGGTGCCTGCTGGCAGGGACGCGACGTGTTGGCCCAGCACAATGTCGGGCTTCTTGAATCTTTCATACAGGCCATCGCTAATCATGGCCTTCGCTCCCTGCCCCAACTCCTCTGCGGGCTGGAAAACAAGCATCAGGCGCCCACTCCACGACTGGTCTTCTTTCAGCTTCACAGCCGCACCCATCAGGCAGCTGGTGTGTACGTCGTGCCCGCAGGCGTGCATCACCGGTGTTGTGGTGCCATCGGCCATGGTTCCTGTTTGATCACTTGCGTAGGGCAGTCCCGTTTGCTCCTTGACTGGCAGCGCGTCCATGTCCGCGCGGAGGAGCACGGTTGGGCCGTTGCCTCTTTCCAAAATGCCCACCACGCCTGTCTTCCCAACACCAGTTGTCACCTCATATCCCAGGCCCTTCAGGTGATCGGCGACGATACCAGCGGTTCTGTGCTCTTGGAACGACAGCTCTGGGTGCTCATGGAGGTCGCGATAGATGTCCTCGATATTAAATTCTGTGGATTCGATGGTCATATTCCTGATCCTTCGCGGCGTATGCAGATGGAAACCTTGGGTGGTATCCATTCTTGCATGTGGTGCAGGCCATGGGGGCTTACGTGCTGACTGTTTTTTCGGGCGTGGGATCTAACTCTTGAACCCGCGGTGCAGAGCGACCGCGCCGTAGGTGAGGTTCCTATACGCCACGTCTTCCCATCCCGCGGCAAGCATCATCTGCCCCAGTTCTTCTTGGCTGTGCCACTCCAGAATGGACTCCGACAGGTAGTCGTAGGCGGCTCCTGCAGGGGATGACAACCTAGCGATCAGCGGGGCAAATACCCCTAGGTACAGGTGGTGGACGGGGCGCGCAATGGGGATCGGCGTGCTGAACTCACATACGACTAGGCGCCCGCCCGGTTTGGTAACCCTGTACATCTCCCGCAGTGCCCGCGGAACATCTTCCACATTTCGTATTCCAAAGGAGATGGTTACCGCGTCGAAGGAGTCGTCCTTGAATGGCAGATCTGTAGCGCTACCCCACACGAACTCCACTTTCGGGTGGTTCGCGCGGCCCACATCCAGCATTCCCGTAGAGATATCAGCAACTGTTACCTGCGCGCCCGCCTCCACAAGAGGGACCGACGACGCTCCCGTGCCCCCGGCCACGTCCAGAATCCTTTGGCCCGGCTTCGGGTCGAGGGCGCGTCGCGTCGCTGCCCTCCACACGTGCACCTGTCCCAAAGAGATGACCTCATTGGTCAGGTCATACCGCGGCGCAACCACATCAAACATGGCCGCAACTTCGCCAGGATCCTTGGAGCTGTGCGCGCGGGTGTGCGCGGGGTCGAGGTCGGTCAGGGGCGCGTGTACCGCGTCGCCTTCGTCTGTGTGATGACTAGTTAATGGCATGTGAGCCATTCTTCCATCGGAGAGTCTGAGACTGAAACTGCTACGACTACAGTTAGTGTGAATGGGGATCCTCCCAGATGGAGGCCTTCCCCTGTCCTGGTACCACAGAGCAAAGGGTTTGCAGTGTCGCAATCAGTGATTCCCCGACTCAGCGTTCGAATGCGTGAAATCTCATCTGCGCCCGACTATTTGCTGGACGCAGTCCCGGTATCCGCGGGTATCGTTGCGTGGCTCAGCGACGACGTGACTATCGTCGGCTGGGGTGAGGCTCTAAAACTGGAGTTCTCAGGACCGCACGCAATGCGTGATGCGGGCCGGCGGTGGGCTGACATCTGTGGCTTGGCTGAGGTTGAGGACTACGGTGGAGGGGACGAGGGCGAGCCGCCTGTGACCTGGCCACTTGCGCTCGCGTCCTTCGGCTTTTCCGCCCGTTCCGTAGGGTATTTGATTGTTCCGCGCTACGCCCTCGTCCAAAAAGATGGGCGAACCTGGGCGGCAACCGCGGCGGCAGAGGGGAAGGCGCCGAACCCCCTAGACGTGTTGCCGGAGGAGGAAGCGCGGGTGTCCGTCCCGGCTGGACTTTGGACTGAGCCGGGGAGGATGACCCAGACCAAGTGGAAGGACACGGTTCGGAGGCTGGCTCGTATGCTCCAGTCCGGCGCCGCGTCAAAGGTGGTTCTTACGCGGGACATCGTCGTGTCTGCTTCCATGCCGATAGACGAAAGGTTCCTGCTCCGGGAGTTGCGTGAGCGCTACCCCAGCACATGGGTTTACGCGGTGGAGGGCTTAGTGGGGGCGACGCCTGAGATGCTCGCGGCGCTGCACGATGAAAAATTCGTGTCCCGCGTCCTCGCTGGCACATCCGATCCCGGGGACGGGCAGTCGCTGCTTGAGTCCGCGAAAAACCGGACTGAGCACCACTTGGCCGTCGAATCTGTAGCGCGCGCGCTTGCGACGCTGGCGGACGACATGACGGTCCCGACGGAACCTGAACTGCTGGATCTTCCCAACGTGACGCACCTGGCAACGGACGTGAAGGCGAACGTTCGGGACGCGAACGTCCTCGATATCGTTGAGGCGCTTCACCCGACCGCCGCGGTGTGTGGGACGCCGACGCGACTGGCGTTTGACATCCTGGAGAATCTTGAGGGGACGCAGCGGGGACGATACACGGGACCCGTCGGCTGGATCGACGGAAGCGGGGACGGGGAGTTCGCGATTGCGTTGCGGTGCGGGCAGCTCTCAGAGGATCACACCCAGATCAGAGTGTTCGCAGGCGGTGGCATCATGCCCGATTCGGTACCGGAGCTGGAGTTGGCGGAGACGCGCGCAAAGATGCGGCCTGTGTTAGAGGCCTTGGGTATTGAGAAGTAGGTCGGCACCCTAAAACAAATTAGATAGCCCTAAGTTGTCAATTTCATTTGGGGACGAGGGTGAGAACGTTGAGTTTTCCGCGTCATCACGCGGGTTCAGACGCGTGTGTTGCGGATGGGTAGGGTAGTTCGCGAACTCGGTGTACTCACCCAATAGTTCATCTTGGCGCGTTAGGAGTAGCGGTGGCAGACGATGGTCGCTTCGGTGTTGAAGCAGATGTCGTCATCGTCGGGGCAGGCCCCGGCGGTGCTTCTGCGGCGTACCACTTAGCGTCCTTGGGCTTCGACGTGGCCCTTTTGGACAAGGCCGTGTTCCCCAGGGACAAAATATGTGGTGACGGACTGACTCCCGCGGCTGTCTCCGAATTGTCTTTGATGGGCATGGACACAACCGGGTGGATGCGTAACCGGGGGCTCCGTGTTATCGGCGGCGGCAATGAGGTCTACTTTGAGTGGCCGGAGCAGGCGACGCTGCCGGGGTATGGGATGGCGCGCACGCGCGTGGAGCTGGACGAAGCTCTGGTGAGGCGTGCAGAGACTGCTGGCGCTCGCCTATATGAGAACCACATGGTCGTTGGGGCTTTGCGTTCGGCGTCGGGCAGGGTTGAGGGCGTGGAGGCGCGCGTTGGACGTGGTAGCGATGCCGTCCTCGTGCCGTTCCGGGCGCCACTAGTGGTGGATGCCGGCGGGGTTTCGGCGCGGCTTGCTACGTCCTTGGGAATAGAGAAGAAGGCCAACCGTCCGATGGGTGTCGCAGCGCGGACCTACTTCCGCTCTCCGCGTGCCGGGGACCAATGGATGGAGTCTCACTTAGAGCTGTGGAATGGCGAACCGGGGAACTCTGAACTACTTCCGGGCTACGGGTGGATTTTCCCCGTTGGTGATGGTTTGGTGAACGTCGGCCTCGGCTCCGTTTCCTCAGACGCGAAGGCGACGCAGCTCCCCTACAAGAAGGTCTTCAATCAGTGGGTGTCTCACCTGCCCGCCGACTGGGAGTTCACGCCGGAAAACCAGGTCGGCCAGCTACGGTCAGCGGCGCTGCCTATGTCATTTAACCGCAAACCGCATTACTCCAACGGATTGGCGCTGGTAGGGGATTCTGGTGGCATGGTGTCGCCCTTTAACGGGGAGGGGATTGCGCCTGCACTGAAGGCGGGGCGCCTCCTGGCTGACGCTGCTGCCAGCGCTTTCTCCCGCAACACGGTCTCCGGTTTTGACATGGCGCTCAGCGCATATCCGGAAGCGCTCCAAGAGGTTTACGGTGGGTACTACTCACTGGGCCGCGTGTTTGTGGCTCTGATTGAAAACCCGAAGATCATGCGGATGTGCACGTATTACGGGCTGCCGCGAAAAAGACTTATGAAGCTCGTCAACAAACTGCTGTCTGACGGGTATGAACGAAGTGGCGGGGACATTGATGACCGCCTTATTTCAACGCTGACGAAGATGGTGGCGAAAGTATGAATCCGCACGCTTTGAACCGGTCCGGGAGGAAAGATGACTAATCCCTATGTTCCGCTGTTGATCATGGCGGCGGTCGCATTAGCGGTCGCTGTTGGTGGTTTGGCGGCTTCTGCGGTCCTTGGACCCCTGCAGAAGAACCGCGTGAAGGAACAAAACTATGAGTGCGGTATTGACCCGGGCCCGGCCCATATTGAGGATGGGCGTTTCCCGGTGAAGTACTACCTGGTTGCGATGACGTTTATCGTCTTCGATATTGAGGTGGTGTTCATGTATCCGTGGGCGGTTTCGTTCGGCATTCTGGGCTTGTTCGGGATGTTCTCGATCCTCCTTTTCATTGGTCTGATCACCGTCCCCTATATATACGAAGTGCGCCGCAAGGGCCTGGACTGGACATAAGGAGGAAACATGGGTCTTGAAGAGAAGCTTCCCTCCGGGGTCGGCCTCACCAGCATGGAGGCTGTGCTGGGATTGGCGCGTAAGCACAGCCAGTTCCCTGTCACCATGGGTTTGGCGTGCTGCGCCATTGAAATGATGGCTGCGGGTACACCCCGTTTTGACATGGCGCGTTTTGGTCTGGAGGTTTTCAGGGCGTCGCCAAGGCACGCGGACCTGATGATCGTTTCTGGACGTGTCAGTCAAAAAATGGCGCCGATCGTGCGGCGGGTTTACGACTCCATGCCGGAGCCAAAGTGGGTCATCTCCATGGGTGCGTGTGCTTCCACGGGTGGCATGTTCAACAACTACGCGATCGTCCAAGGGTGCGACCACATCGTTCCGGTTGATGTGTACCTGCCCGGTTGCCCACCGCGACCAGAGGCGCTGATACACGCCGTTCTGACTCTGCGTGAGCAGATCGGTAAAGAACCTCTGGGTGTGAACCGTGAAGAGATTGCACGGGCGGCCGAAAAGGCTGCACTGGAGGCAACGCCAACCCACCAGATGAAGGGACTGCTTGCATGAGTGAGTTGGACAAGACCAACACAACACCCGATGAGGGTGGTGAGTTGCAAATACCAGACAACCGGTTCGAACAGCCGGAAGTCATTTCCGTTCGCCACGGCTCCTTCGGGGTCATTGATGATGGCGACACCACCGGATTCGGCGGTCTGGTTGAGACTTTCTCCCTGCCTGGCGCGACGCCGCGCCCGTACGGTAGCTGGTTCGATGAGGCCGTGGACGTCCTCGAAGAACTGATTGAGGACGCGGGTCTGCGTGTCTCCGACGTCATTGAGAAAGTCGTTGTGAACCAGGGCAATGAGTTGATCATCAATGTCACTCGCGAACATCTGCGGCTTGTCGCCAAGAGTCTGCGTGATGACCAAGATCTGCGCTTTGAGATGTGCTTGGGCGTTTCTGCCGTGAACTACCCGGGAGATTTGGGACGGGAGTTGCACGGCCTCTACGCCTTCCGCTCCTTCACACACAATCGCACTATCTTCCTTGAGGTTGCGGTTCCGGAGAGTGACCCGCGGATCCCCTCGATTGTGGATATCTACCCAGGCAACGACTGGCATGAGCGTGAGGCATGGGACCTGATGGGGATCATCTTCGAAGGACACCCGGGTCTTACCCGAATTGAAATGCCCCAGGACTGGGTCGGTCACCCGCAGCGCAAGGACTACCCGCTGGGTGGCATCCCAATTGAGTACCGGGGAGCGACGATTCCGCCGGTCGATGTACGGAGGTCTTACAACTGATGAGTGCAGACCACAAGATTTTTGCCACTCCGGGTGGGGACGACCCCCGCATGGACGACTACCCCGAAGTCATCGCCCAAGGCGGTGACTGGGATGACGTCGTCGAAGAGATTCGAAAGATTTCTTCTGAGCGCATCGTCCTAAACATGGGGCCGGTTCACCCGTCTACTCACGGTGTTTTGCGACTAATCCTGGAAATGGATGGGGAGCAGGTCCGTGAAACTCGCGTTGACATTGGCTACCTCCACACGGGTATTGAAAAGAACATGGAGTTCCGCACGTGGACCCAAGGGACCACGTTCGTGACCCGTATGGACTACGTCGCACCGTTCTTCCAAGAGGTTGCCTACTGCCTAGCAGTGGAGAAGTTGCTTGGTGTAACAGACCAGATCCCAGAACGTGCCACCCTTATCCGCGTTCTCCTCATGGAGCTGAACCGCATTGCTTCCCACATGGTTGCGATCGGCACCGGCGGCAATGAGCTGGGCGCAACGACCATGATGACCATCGGCTTCAGGGGGCGCGAAGACATTTTGCGTATCTTTGAGCGGATGACCGGGTTGCGTATGAACCACGCTTTCGTTCGTCCAGGCGGCGTGCCGATGGACCTCCCGGAGGGGACAGTGGAGTACATTCGCTCCCTCCTGCCAAACGTGCGTAGAGATATCGGTGAGCTTCAAGATCTAACGTTGCAGAACCCGATCTTCAAGAAGCGTTTCATCGGCACCGGCTACCTCTCAATGTCGGCGATGATGGCCTTGGGTGTAACCGGACCATCTCTACGTGCCGGTGGATTGGCAACCGATCTTCGCAAGGATGCTCCCTACTGCGGCTATGAGAATTTTGAGTTCGACGTGCCAACTTATGACGCGTCCGATGCGTACAACAGGACACTGGTCCGCTTCGATGAGTGCTACCAGTCTTTCCGGATCATCGACCAAGTGCTGAAGCGGTTAGACGAAACAGAGGGAGCCCCCATCATGATCGCCGATAAGGCGATCGCATGGCCAGCGCAGCTCACCGTTGCTTCCGATGGCCAGGGGAACAACCCAGAGTACATCCGGAAGATCATGTCTGGATCCATGGAAGCCCTGATTCACCACTTCAAGTTGGTCACTGAAGGATTCAAAGTTCCAGCAGGTCAGGTGTACCAGCAGGTTGAGCACGCGAAGGGTATCCTCGGTGTCCACTTGGTCTCCGCCGGAGGGACGCGTCCATTTAGGGCGCACTTCCGGGATCCCTCATTCTCAAACCTTCAGGGACTTTCCATGGCGACAGAAGGAGGCCAGTTGGCCGACGTCGTCGTCACACTGGCCTCATTCGACCCGGTTGCGGGAGGAGTTGACCGATGACCTATTCGCCAGAAACTGTGGCGCGCCTTGAGGCTGACGCGCAGGAAATTATTGAGCGTTACCCAAGTGGACACGCACGCTCCGCACTGTTGCCCATGCTGCATTTGGTTCAGTCTGAGGACGGATATGTGTCAGCTGACGGTATTGCGTTGTGCGCGCGGATCCTTGGTCTCACGCAACCTCAGGTGTCCGCTGTTGCGACGTTCTACACGCAGTACAAGCGTCACCCAAATGGGGAGTACAACGTTGGCGTGTGCACCAACGCTTTGTGTGGGGTCCTCGGTGGTGAACAGATCTTCGATGAGTTGGCACAGACGCTGGGTGTTGGACACGATGAGACGACCGCTGACGGCAAGATCACCTTGGAACGCATTGAATGCAACGCGGCGTGTGACTTCGCACCCGTAATCATGGTGAACTGGGAGTTCTTCGATAACCAGACTCCGCAGTCGGCGAAGAAGCTGGTCGCTGACTTGCAGGATGGCACTCCGGTTCATCCCTCTAGGGGTCCCGACACGATGCGTACGTTCAAGGAGAACGAGCGCACGCTTGCAGGCTTCCAGGATGGTCTGGCAAACCAGGGACCATCGGGTGGTGCCGCGACATTCCAGGGACTTGGAGTGGCCGAAGAGCATGACTGGACTGCTCCTAGACCACTGGATCCGCCGACCTATGTTTGGCCCGAAGAGGAAGAGAAGGCGGTTAAGTGATGCCTACATTTACGGAAGCCTCTCCGCTCACGCCGGCGCTGACTAAGTACTGGCACGAAAAGGATTCGTGGACCCTGAAAGCCGCACTTAAGAATGGTGCGTACGACGGTTTGAAGCGGGCCAATAAAATGGCTCCTGCTGAGATCACACAGGCTGTGAAGGATGCGGGAATCCGCGGACGCGGCGGCGCAGGGTTCCCCACCGGTATGAAGTGGTCGTTCCTTCCCCCGGACGATGGGTTGCCACGGTACATGGTGGTCAACGCTGACGAATCAGAGCCAGGCACCTGCAAGGATATGCCGCTAATCATGGCTGACCCGCATCTTCTAGTTGAGGGTATTGCCATTGCGTCGCGAGCGATCAACTGCAACCACGCGTTCGTTTACCTGCGCGGAGAAGTGGTTCATGTCTACCGCAGGCTGATGGCGGCGATCACCGAAGCAACGGACGCGGGTCTCCTGGGGGATCTGAAGATTGTTGCGCACGCGGGCGCCGGCGCCTACATCTGCGGTGAAGAGACGGCACTGCTTGACTCGCTGGAGGGCCTGCGTGGTCACCCGCGTTTGAAGCCACCGTTCCCCGCGGTAGCAGGACTTTATGCGCGCCCGACGGTAGTCAACAACGTTGAGACGATCGCGGATGTAGCGCTCACGTTCCGTCACTCCCCACAGTGGTATGGATCCATGGGAACCGACAGGTCACGTGGATGCGGACTGTTCTCAGTCTCCGGTCACGTTGAGCAGCCAGGGCAGTATGAAGCTCCTTTCGGCGTGACCATGCGTCAACTACTGGAATATTCCGGTGGGATCCGTAAGGGACACAAGCTGAAGTTCTGGACCCCCGGCGGTTCTTCGACGCCTCTGTTCACTGAAAAAGACCTAGATGTCCCGCTTGATTACGAGGCCGTCGCGGCCGCCGGGTCAATGCTGGGAACGCGTGCGCTCCAAGTCTTCGATGAGACAACGTCCGTTGTCCGCACGATTCGGATGTGGACGGAGTTCTACCAGCACGAATCTTGCGGTAAGTGCACACCTTGCCGTGAGGGTACTTACTGGATGAAGCAGATCATGTGGCGTTTGGAACGCGGCGAAGGCCGTCCTGGCGACTTGGAGCTGCTGGATGATGTTGCCGGGAACATTTTCGGCCGGTCATTCTGTGCGCTAGGCGACGCCGCAGCAACGCCGGTGATGTCGGCGTTGAAACTGTTCCGCGATGAGTTCGAGGCCGGACTGACAACCCCCGCCTGGGAACTATTCCCCTATGAGCGGTCCACCATTTTTGACCAGGGAGGTGCTCAGTGACTGAGAACAACATGGTTACCGTCTCCATCGACGGCACTGAGGTTCAGGCCAAGGCTGGAACACTGATCATCCGCGCCGCTGAACAAGCCGGTATTCGCATTCCTCGGTTCTGCGACCATCCGCTTCTGAAGCCGGTCGCAGCGTGCCGCCAGTGTCTGGTTGAGGTCGGGACCCCCGACCGTGAGGGCAACCTGCGGATGATGCCGAAGCCTCAGCCTTCGTGCGCGATCACGATTTCGCCCGGCATGGTGGTGAAGACGCAGCACACGTCACCGGTGGCGCACAAGGCACAGGTCGGCGTGATGGAGTTCCTGCTGATCAACCACCCCCTTGACTGCCCAATCTGTGACAAGGGCGGGGAGTGCCCATTGCAGAATCAGGCCATGACGGAAGGTGAGCCGGACACACGCTTCGGTGGTGCAAAGCGGGTCTACAAGAAGCCGATGCGTCTGACTTCGCAGATCATGCTGGACCGCGACCGCTGCATTCTGTGCCAGCGATGCGTCCGCTTCGGCAAAGAGATCCCCGGCGATCCATTCCTGGACCTGCAGGGACGCGGTGGCGGATCATCCCCCGATGACCACCACTACTTCATGGGTGAACAGGTCGGAACGTTCGACGCGGAAGTCCTCGACTTCTTTGTCGAGGGCGTTGATGGCCCGGAACGCACCGACATTTCCGGACCGTATGGTCGGGAAGGGATCATTTCCTCGGTTTACTCCGGACCCCAGAAGAAGTCCGACAAGGACCTGTCAGGACGCACTTTCGCCTCCTACTTCTCCGGGAACATAATCCAGATTTGCCCGGTTGGTGCTCTTACCTCAACGGCATATCGCTTCAGGGCGCGTCCGTTCGACCTAGTGTCCACGCCTTCGGTGGCGGAGCATGACGCTTCCGGCTCGGCGGTCCGCATCGACGTTCGCCGTGGTGAGGTTATGCGCAAGCTTTCCGGCAACGACCCGGCCGTCAATGAGGAATGGATTACAGACAAGGACCGTTTCGCATACCCCTGGTACAAGCAGCAGGATCGTCTGACGCTTCCACTGGTGCGTGAAGGGGACAAGCTGGTTACGACCTCTTGGTCTGACGCGATCGACCGTGCAGCGGTTGGCCTTTCCAAGGCTGCCGCTGGTCGCGGTGTGGGCCTGTTGCCTGGTGGTCGTCAAGCCTTCGAAGATGCTTGGACTTGGTCAAAGTTTGCTCGCGTTGTATTGAAGACGAACAACGTTGACTCTCGTTGGCGCATTCAGAGCAATGAGGAGCTTGGCTTCTTGGGCAAGCGTGTTGCTGGCCGCGGATTGGGCGTTACTTACGAGGGCGTCGAAAAGGCTGGCACCGCGCTGCTGATCGCCCTCGAACCGGAAGACGAATGTGGCTCCCTCTTCCTTCGACTACGCAAGGGTCTGGCCGCGGGGACCGTGAAGGTCGCAACCGTTGCGCCCCTAGTCACGCGTGGCAGTGAGAAGTTGGACGCCAGCGTATTGGCGTGCAGGCCAGGTGACGAAGCACAGGTAGTCAACAACATCGCTAAGGGCGGCAAGTACGGTGAGTTGTGGAGCTCTTTGAGCGAGGGCGGAGTGATCCTTGTTGGGGAACGCGCAGCTCGTTCAGCGGGGCTTTTCGATGCGATCGAGCGTTTGGCTGAGCGCACGGGCGCGAAGGTTCAGTGGGTTCCCCGCAGGGCTGGCGACCGTGGAGCCGTTGACGCTGGACTGTTGCCCAACTTGTTGCCGTTCGGTCGTCCCGTGGGCGACGCTGCGGCTGCGGAGTCTCTGGGATGGGGTGAACTTCCCTTCGAACGTGGCCTGTCGGCACCGGAAATCCTGAAGGCTGCAGCGGAAGGGGAGTTGGGCGCCCTCGTACTAGGTGGCCTGGACATGCGCGACTGGGAGGATCCGGACGCAGCTCGAGCTGCGATAAAGGCCGCTCCTTTCGTGGTTGCGTTGGAAGTTAGGCCTTCGGATGCAACTGAACTGGCTGACGTGGTCTTCCCGGTGGCACCTCCTGCAGAGAAGAACGGAACGTTCATCAACTGGGAGGGTCGCCTGCGGCCATTCGGCCAATCGCTTGCTTCGCGAGCGATGCCCGACCGTGAGGTTTTGGGAATGATCGCTACTGAGTTGGGCTTCGACCTGGGTGTTGATTCCCTGGCGCGCCTTTACGAAGAGGTGAACCCGCTGATGATCTGGCGCGGTGGCCGCACTTCTGTTGAGGTTGTGAAGCCACAGAAGAAGAAGATTCCCAAGGGCAAGTTTGCATTGGCGTCGCACAAGGTCATGGTGGATCTTGGCCGTATGGTCGAGGGCGCGACAGACCTTGCGTTGTCGGCACGCGTGCCGGTCGCCCAAGTTTCGTCTGGTTCGATGAAGGCCCTTGGCCTTTCCACAGACGAGGAAGTGACGGTGACAGGTCCCAAGGGATCCGTGACGCTACCTATCGAGGTAGGGACACTGCCCGATGGCGTCATCTGGTTGCCGGAGTGCTCCATGGGCCAAGGCATCAACCAAGATTTGGGAAATCCCGGATCATTCGTGACTGTATCTCCAGTTAGAGAGGTGGCCCAGTGATGAGCGGGCTTACTTACGTCGCGCCCTCCGCAGGGCTCCTGCCCACGTGGGGGACCCCAGAGTACACGACGGCTGATTTTTCGCAGACGACGTGGTGGCTGGTACTGATCAAGGCAGTCTTCATTGTGCTGTTCCTGATTATGTCCGTCATCATGGCGCTTTGGGTTGAGCGCAGGGGCTTAGGCCTTATGCAGACCCGTTTAGGGCCGAACGTTGCAGGTCCTCTTGGTCTCTTCCAAGCGTTCGCGGACGCTGGCAAGATGCTTTTCAAAGAGGACATCTGGACTAAGCGCAGTGACAAGTTCCTGTACTTCTTGGCGCCAACCGTCATGGCATTCTCCGCGTTCTCAGTGCTTGCGGTGATCCCGTTTGGGCCGAACGTGAGCATGTTCGGGCATTCAACGCCACTCATGGTGACGGACACCCCGGTCGCCGCGCTCTACATATTGGCGATAACGTCGCTGGGTCTGTACGGCGTCGTGCTGGGTGGATGGTCTGCTCGATCAACTCTCCCGCTGTACGGCGCGGTTCGATCCTCGGCGCAGGTCATCTCCTATGAACTCTCCATGGGTATGGCCTTGGTGTCGGTGTTCCTCATGACCGGTTCAATGTCCACTTCACAGATCGTTGCCGCGCAGGGGCAGGTCTGGTGGGCATTCGCCCTCGCCCCCGCCTTCGTGGTCTACCTGATTTCCATGGTCGGTGAGGTTAACCGCCTTCCCTTCGACCTCCCTGAGGCCGAAGGTGAGTTGGTCGCGGGGCATATGACCGAATACTCCTCGATGAAGTTCGGGTGGTATTACCTGGCTGAGTACATCAACATGCTCAACGTCTCCGCAGTGGCCGCAACGATGTTTTTGGGTGGCTGGCATGCGCCGTGGCCATTCAGCCATATCGCTCCGCTGAATGACGGCTGGTGGGGCATGTTCTGGCTGATATTCAAGATCTGGGTACTTATGTTCGCGATGATCTGGACACGTGGAACGCTGCTGCGATTCCGCTACGACCAGTTCATGAACCTTGGGTGGAAGGGCCTGATCCCAGTTGCACTTGTCTGGATTGTCCTAGTCACCGTGATGAAGGGCGTTCAGACGTGGGTATCCAGCGACTGGCTGGTGCTCTTCGCGATCATGCTGGGGCTCATCGTTCTGATCTCCGCGATCGTGTACTTGGTGGCGACACCGACCGAAGAGGATGACGAGGACGAAATAGATCCCGAAGCACCGTTCGATGCCTGGGCCGGCGGCTATCCAGCCCCGCCGATTCTGGGACAAACCCTTCCGCCCTCGCCACGGGCAGGAAGAGCGAAAGTTGCCGCGACCGCCAGTGACGGACGCGTCGATGGTGACGAAACGTCACGCCAGATAGAGGAGGGTAGTGATGGCTGAGGAACCAAAGCAAATGCGTTATGAGAAGGACCCCAAGGGCGCGGTCGGTGAGTTTTTCTCTCCGGTGGCAGGCTACGGAGTCACGTTCTCATCGATGTTCCGCCCGAATGTCACGGAACAGTACCCGTTTGAGCCGGCGCGGACACAGCCTCGCTTCCACGGGCGCCACATGCTGAATATCTATCCCGATGGTTTGGAAAAGTGCATCGGGTGTGAGTTGTGTGCGTGGGCGTGCCCGGCGGATGCGATTTTGGTGGAGGCGGCGTCCAACACTCCAGAGGCGCAGTACTCACCCGGCGAACGCTACGGCCGCGTTTACCAGATCAACTATTTGCGTTGCATCTTCTGCGGGTTCTGCATCGAAGCGTGCCCGACGCGTGCGCTGACGATGGGGAACGACTTCGAGTTGGCGGAGTACGACCGTCTGGGTGACATCTACGACAAGAACATGTTGCTCGCGAAACTTCCCCAGGGCGCAGTTGCTGCGCCGCACCCCATGGTGGAGGGGATGAGCGACATCAACTATTACGAGGGCGATGTTGAGGGCTCCACGCAGGAACAGATCGACTGGGTCCGGGCGCACCGTCCGGACGACCCGTCGCTTGAGACTGCGAAGGCGGGTCCGTCAAAGCCTGCAAACGAGAATCTGTCCGCACACTTACCTCGCGGCGTGAAGGAGACCAAGTGATGGACGCTCTACCAGTAGAGGCTTGGCCTCTTATGAGCGGACCGGGGGAGGCGACCCTGTTCTGGATTGTCGCGTCCCTTATGGTCCTGGGCGCCCTGGGGGTGCTCCTCTTTAGGAAGGCTGCATACGCTGCTTTGTCGATGGTCGTGGTGATGGTGGGGATGGCAGTCCTCTACTTCGCCCTGCAAGCACCGTTCAACGGTGCCGTGCAGGTGATCGTCTACACCGGCGCTATCCTCATGCTGTTCCTCTTCGTCATCATGATGATCGGCTTGGGGGCGACGGACGGATACCTTGAGCAAAGACGCGGATACATTTGGGCCGCGGTCTTTCTAGGGGCAGCTATGGCGGCACTGATCGTCGCGGCGATCTTCCACTCAACAGTGGTGGGGCCGGGCACGTTCGCAGCAGATCCGTACTCTAATGTTCCGGTGACTGCTCTGGCACTGGAGCTGTTCGCAGAGCACTGGCTGACAATCCAAGTGGTTGCGATGCTTCTGATCACGGCAGCCGTCGGCGCAGTTCTCTTGACTCACTCCGACAACCTTGGTCCGAAACTCACCCAGAAGACGGTGGCTAGGGCGCGCATGAAGCTGTTCCAGACGACGGGACGCCACGTCGGGCAGTTGACGCCTCCTGGCGTATGGGCGACGGGTAACTCCGTTGATAACCCAGCCGTCGATGGTGCCACGTTGGAAACGGTCGAGGAATCGATTCCCCGCGTTCTACGTGTACGCGGCTTGGAGAAGCCGATGACTCAGGTGGACCCGCAGGTGGCAGAAGCACTGCGCGTCGCCCGCTCAGAATCAAGGGTTGCAACACCTTGGGGTTCAAACTCCCAGGTCAAGCAGTCTAAGTCTTGGGGCATGCGTGGCGACAGTGCACCGGTCGGCCTGATGCAGGTGGTCGCGGAAGACCTGGAGGAAGACAAATGAGCCTCGCATATTACCTAGCACTGGCGGGCGTCCTGTTCTCAATCGGAGCCGTGACCGTACTGGTGCGTAAGTCGACCATCATTTCTCTGATGGGAGTTGAGCTCATGCTCAACTCTGCGGCACTGGTCTTCATAACGTTCTCACGAGTTATGGGCGACTACTCCGGCCAAGTCATGGCGTTCTTCATCATGATCGTTGCCGCCGCTGAGGTCGTGGTTGGCCTTTCCATTGTGGTTGCCATATTCAAGAGCCGCGCAACAACGGACCTTGACCAGGCCGTATCTCTGAGGAAGTAGGCAACGGTGAACACAATCTCAACTGCTATGGCCCTCCTCCCCGCAGCTTCTGACGGGGCATGGACCGGTCCGGCGGAGTACGTACCCGCAACGGGAGCCGCCTCCTTGGTCAGTCTCCTTGTTATCGTTCCGCTGGCTGCGGCACTGTTCCTGCTGGTCGCGGGGAAGCGCTCGGACAAGTGGGGACACTGGGTTAGCGTTCTCGCTTCCTGGTTCACGTTCTTCTTGGGGCTTGCGATTCTTATCCAGATGCTGGGGGCTCCCGCATCCGAGCGGAGATTTACTCAGGATCTCTTAGCGTGGATGCCTGTGGGGGACTTCCAAGTCAACATTGGATTCCTTGTAGACCCGCTCTCCATGACATTCGTGATGTTGGTGTCCCTAGTTGGCTCCCTCATCTTGGTCTACTCCGTGGGCTACATGGCCCACGATGTTGCACGTCGACGTTTCTTCGCGTACCTGGCACTCTTCATTGCCTCAATGCTGATGCTGGTGCTGGCAAACAACTACACGGCGATGTTCTTAGGGTGGGAAGGCGTGGGCTTGTCCTCATACCTCCTCATCGGCTTCTGGAACCAGATTCCCGAAAATGCTGCCGCCGCGAACAAGGCATTCCTGATGAACCGTATCGGTGACATGGGCTTCCTGATCGCGATGATGGCGATGGTCGCGGCCTTCAACTCCACAACATTCTCAGACGTGAACGCTGGAATCGGTGGAGTCAGTGAAGGAACAGCGACAGTAATCGGCGTGTTCCTTCTGGTGGCAGCCTGTGCGAAGTCCGCACAGTTCCCCCTGCAGGCGTGGCTTGGAGACGCGATGGCGGGCCCGACCCCCGTATCCGCCCTCATCCACGCGGCGACAATGGTTACCGCCGGCGTGTACTTGATCGTCCGCTCCGGTGTCGTGTTCATCCACGCACCGATAGCGATGACGGCAGTAGCGGTCGTCGGCTTGATCACCCTAGTCGCCGGAGCGATCATCGGTTCGTTCAAGGACGACATCAAGAAGGCACTGGCTGCTTCTACGATGTCCCAGGTGGGCTACATGATGCTGGGCGCAGGCCTTGGGCCAATCGGCTGGGCATTCGCTATCTTCCACCTGCTCACCCACGGTTTCTTCAAGGCACTGATGTTCCTTGGAGCCGGCTCCGTGATGCACGCAATGAACGATCAAGTCAACATGCGCCGCTTCGGTGCTCTCCGGAAGGTCATGGTCGTCACTTGGCTAACCTTCATGGCGGGCTGGCTAGCGATCTTGGGTATTCCTCCCTTCTCAGGCTTCTGGTCGAAGGACTACATCATTGAGGCGGCATTCGCGACCAGCACCTTTGGCGGCGCGGATGCGGTGTGGGCGGGCTGGCTGTTCGGAACAATTACGGTTCTGGGCGCAGCTCTCACGGCGTTCTACATGTCGCGTATGTTCTTCATGACGTTCTCTGGCAAGGCGCGGTGGACGGATGAGCGTGACGGTGGCGCGGTCCACCCGCATGAGTCGAAACCTGTCATGACCATTCCAATGATTATCTTGGCTGTGTTCGCGCTTGGTTTAGGTGGCGTCCTTGCAATCAACGGCATGTTCGTCACTTGGCTGACGCCGGCTATTGGTGAGACAGTGCATCAAGAACCAGTGCTGCCGGTGATCTGGATCCAGATCATCACACTGGTTTTGGTCGTTGGCTCTGCGTCGGTCGCATGGGTGAAGTACGGGAAGGAATCCGTACCGAAGTTCGCTCCATACGGGAACTCCTTCGTACGCGCAGCGCGGAAGGACTTCTACCAAGATGAGGTCAACGATGTGCTTGTCGTCGCACCGACGATGGCTACAGTCACGGCTGTCACCGCAACTGACAAGTATGCGATAGATGGCGCCGTCAACGGACTTGGCTGGCTGTCGGTTTGGGCAGGAAAGGTTGTCTCTTGGACAGAAACCGGCTACCTGCGTGCTTACGCGGGATACATGCTGGCGGGTGTCGTGGTGATAATGGCAGTGGTCCTAGGATTTAGGCTCTAAGGGCCGGAGGAGAATCGTGGAAATTTTGAATCTCGTTCCCGCACTTGGGCTGAGCCCAACGCTCACCGGATACGCCCCTGCGGTTGCTGAGGCGTCAACAGGGCCTTGGCTGACGTTAGTGGTCGCGTTTCCTGCACTGGTTGCCCTAATCATCTGGGCTGTGCCGCAGCTGCGCGCACAGGGCCGCGTGATCGCACTTTGGGCGTCTGTTGCAGAACTAGTGGCGTTCCTAGTGGTGGCATTCACGTTCGATTGGTCTGCGTCCTCGACGACCCAGTTCCTTGAGTCCTTCCAGTGGATTCCGATCCTTGGGATATCGTGGTCACTTGGCGTCAACGCCCTCGGAATGGTCATGCTGCTTCTTACGGGCCTGCTGGTACCTCTGGTACTGATCTCGGCGAAGTCTGAAGACAAGGATCCTGTTCGCGGCGGCGGATACGCAGCACTGATCATGGTGCTGTACTCCTTCATCGTCATGATCTTTACCGCCTACGATCTTGTGGTCTTCTACATTGCATTTGAAGCCATGCTGATCCCGCTCTTCTTCATGATCTCCAGGTACGGGATAACAGAGGATCGTCGCCGCGCTGCGATGAAGTTCCTCCTGTACTCCCTTGCAGGTGGCTTGATCATGTTGGGCGGCCTCGTCGTGATTGCGGGACTTGGTGGCGGTTCAAGCCCCATGCTCTTCCGCTATGACTTCCTCCAAGAGATGCTCCCGCTACTCTCTTCGGGCTGGCAGATGGCGATCTTCCTACCGCTCTTCATCGCATTCGCGATCAAGGCTCCGATGGTTCCAGTGCACACATGGCTGCCAGACACTGCGGCAGCAGCACGTCCTGGTACATCCACCCTTCTTGTCGGCATCCTAGACAAGGTGGGCACCTACGGAATGATCGTCATGGTGATCTCATTCCTACCCGGTGCATCAGAGGCCGTTAGGCCCGTCATTCTGGTGCTGGCGGTTATTTCGATTCTGTGGGGTGGGTTCGCAGCCAACGGCCAAAAGAACCTGCTGCGCTTGGTGTCGTTTACATCCGTGTCCCACTTCGGGTTCATCGTCCTCGGTATATTCATTGGCTCCGAAGTCGCGTTGACTGGCGCGATGGTCTACATGGTCGCCCACGGGTTCTCCATCGCGGCGCTGTTCTTCATCTCCGGATTCCTGATCCAGCGCGGAGACAACGCGGATATCAACACCTACGGTGGCTTGCAGCGTGTGACGCCGGTTCTGGCAGGAACCTGGCTCTTCGCTGGCCTAGCCTCCATAGCGTTGCCGGGTCTGTCGGGGTTCGTTCCGGAATACCTAGTTCTCATGGGTACGTACAAGATCAACGCTGCACTTGCGATCTTCGCGGTGCTTGGAGTGATCTTGGCGGCCATGTACATCTTGTTGCCATATCAGAAGATGTTTACTGGGCGCATCAACCCTGAGCGGGCAGAACTGCCAGACCTGGATGGACGCGAACGCTTGGTAGTGGCTCCGCTGCTGATCGGAATGCTGGTCCTTGGCATCTGGTCGGCACCACTGGTGGAATCGATGAACCAAATCTCAGAACACCTAGCGCCGAACATCGCGTTCGCTGGTGAAAGCCAAGCAGACCTAACGGGAGCGCCCGTCGGGGATCTTCCGCTTGCACCCACGACGCTGGATCTCAACGAAGGGAACGCACAGTGAACGGTTTGATTCCTATGGAGGAAATGATCTTCGCTGCTCCGGTGATTAACTGGCTACCTCTACTCCCGTTGATCCTGGTCCTAGGCGGCGGCGTCGTTGGGGTCCTTATCGAAGCGTTCGCACCGGCGAAGCATCGCAGGGTCATAAGCATCGTCTGGACGGTACTGGTCTTGGCGGCCGCATTCGTGTTCTCAGCGACTGAGTGGGTGATTGCACTTGCGGATCCCAGCGTCGTCGGTGAGTACGTCGATGACACGCTCACCGTCGTCATGCAGGGGATGATTACCCTGCTGGGCTTGCTTTCTGTGCTTGTGATGGCAGACAGGTCTGAGCGGCTTGATGGGGCCTTCGCTGCACAGCCGTCTGACCGCCCCGGCAGTGGTGAGGAAGCACTGAGTTTGGCGAAGCGCTACCAGCGAAGTGAATTCTTCCCGCTAGCGCTCTTCAGCATCGGCGGCATGATGCTCTTCACCGCGACTGACTCACTGTTGACCATGTTTGTCGCACTTGAAGTCATGTCGCTGCCGCTGTACATCTTGGTCGCTTCAGCGCGTAGGCGCAGGGATATATCCCAGGAAGCCGCACTGAAGTACTTCATCCTCGGGTCGTTCGCTTCGGCGTTCTTCCTCATGGGTGCTGCTCTTCTATACGGTTACTCAAGCGGGTCTCTGCGTCTGGGGCAGATCGCGGCGGCGCTACCTGTCGTTACCGGCATGGACTGGCTCATGATGATCGGTGTCTTCATGGTGATGGTCGGCCTGCTATTCAAGGTAGCGGCCTTCCCATTCCACGAATGGACTCCCGATGTTTACACGGGCGCTCCGACGCCGGTCACCGGATTCATGGCGGCGGGCGTGAAGGTAGCGGCCTTCGGAGCGATGCTGCGGTTCTACGTTTCCGTCGCGGGACACCTCAAGTGGGAGTTCGGGATGATCTTCGCGCTGCTGGCAGCGGCGACCATCATCTTCGGAACACTTGGTGGTCTTGTCCAACGCAACATCAAGCGTCTGCTGGCGTACTCTTCCATCGCACACGCTGGATTCATCTTGATCGGCGTCTTGGCGTTGTCGGTTGGTTCTGCGGGCTCGGTCGCGTTCTATCTCTTGGCGTACGGATTGGCAACAATCGGCGCATTCGCGATTGTTTCGCTGGTCCGTGTCCAGTCACCTGATGGGTCGATCGGTGGAGAAGCGCAGGACGTCTCTCAATGGGCTGGCTTGGGCAAGCGCTCTCCGTTCCTGGCTGTATCTATGCTTGTCTTCCTTCTGTCCTTCGCGGGTATCCCCCTCACTGCCGGCTTTGTTGGCAAGTTCGTGGTATTTGCATCGGGCATCCAAGGAGGCTTGGGCTGGTTGGTTGGGATCGCGCTGGTCGCATCCGTCATCACGGCTGCTGTCTATTTCCGTGTCGTCCAGGTCATGTTCTTCAGGGAGCCTGCTGAGGGTGTGACTGTAGTTCAGTCTGAAGGACCGGCCGCGGTCGCAATCGCCTTCGCTGCGATTACGACCGTCGTCTTGGGTATTTTCCCGGGACCGGTTTTGGACTTCTTCAATCAAATCGCTATCTTGGTTCCGTGACCGCACCTATGCTGCCGGACGACGGCACCGCACTTGAACTAGCTGTTCAGGAGGGTCTTGACGACGTTGAGGCCCTCCTGACACAGTCGGTTCAGTCCACCAGAGACGTTACTTCTGACCTGACCATGCACTTGGCATTGGCGGGCGGCAAGCGTCTACGACCTGTACTCACGCTCATCTGTAGCCACCTAGGTGCCCCGCACCGGGCACAGTCTGAGCCCGTTATCACTGCTGCGACAGGTGTCGAACTGACGCACCTTGCTTCTCTTTACCACGACGACGTAATGGACTCCGCTCCCTCACGCCGGGGCGTTGACTCAGCTCAGATGGTGTGGGGAAATAACCGTGCGATTCTGGCAGGAGATCTCCTATTTGCGAGGGCGTCGACGCTCATTGCATCCCTGGGCGTGGACTCCATTCTGTTCCACGTGAAAACTTTCGAACGCCTCTGTTTGGGACAACTCAATGAGTCGTTCGGGCCACCTGAAGGTGTGGACCCGGTGGAGTTCTATCTGCAAGTTCTAGCGGATAAGACAGGGTCCCTAGTTGCCGCAGCGGCATACTTCGGAGCGCTCCATGCTGGAGCAGGCCCAGAGGTCGCAAGCAGTGTCCGTGATTTTGGAGAATATATAGGCGTTGCGTTCCAGTTAGCCGATGACGTGCTGGACATCGTGTCGCCCGCCGAAGTGACGGGTAAGACACCCGGAACCGATCTGGTCGAGGGCGTGGATACCATGCCCATCCTTCTCCTACGCGCAGAAAAGGAAGAGGGAACGCTGGATGAGGCGGGCCTTCACATTCTGGATCTCCTTGAGGGCGATCTGGAGGATCCGGAGAACCTAGCGGAAGTAGTGGCGCTCCTCAGCGAACACCCGGTCATTGAGCAGACCCGCACGCTAGCGAAGCAGTGGGCGTCCCTTGCCCTTGGAACGCTTGATGACCTGCCTGACTCAGAGGCGAAGGAAGCACTTGAGGCGTTCGCACTTCTAATGGTGGACCGCGCCGCCTGATCCGGTATTGCGGCCGCACAAAGCCTCTGGGATCAGACCGCGTGACTGGCGTGCTACGGTACGCCCCACGAACCGATGCGCACGTGGGCAAAGCCGCACTCGCTTTTGTTGCTTTGCCCACCCGTTGGTGGCCCGCAAACATTACGAAAGACTAAGATTGTTAATTGTTTGCGTTCCCCGACCAAGAGAAGAGCGACGTGTCCAGTCCTATCAAAGTGGCAGTCATCGGTGCAGGCCCCGCCGGCATTTACGCTTCAGACATTCTTGCGAAGTCTGACCTTGACACCTCTATAGACCTGTTTGAACGCTTACCAGCCCCATACGGGCTTGTCCGTTACGGCGTTGCCCCGGACCATCCACGCATCAAACAGATCATCGTCGCCCTCTACCGGATACTGCAGCGTGGGGACATACGCCTTTTTGGCAACGTAGAAGTTGGCCGTGACGTGACCATTGAGGAACTCCAAGAGCGCTACGACGCGATCATCATCGCAACCGGCGCAGACCGCGATGCCGCCCTCGACATTCCCGGCGCGGACCTGCCGCAATCGTACGGTGCAGCCGACTTTGTGTCGTGGTACGACGGCCACCCGGACTTCCCTCGCACCTGGCCGCTGGAGGCTAAAGAGGTCGCCGTAATCGGCGCTGGAAACGTTGCACTGGACGTCGCGCGCGTCCTCGCTAAGCACATGCCTGAGATGATCAGCACTGAGGTGCCGGCTAACGTCGCCACCCAGCTGGCTCAGAACCCGGTTACGGACGTCCACGTCTTTGGTCGGCGCGGCCCCGCGCAGGTGAAGTTCACGCCGCTCGAACTTCGCGAACTTGGGCACGTGTCAGACGTTGACATCATCGTGGCCGAAGAGGACTTCGACTTCGATGCTGGTTCTCAGGCAGCACTGAAGGCATCTAACCAGCAGCGTCAGGTCGTGAAGACCCTCACCTCGTATGCGTCCGCCGACCCTGAGGACCACAGGGCGTCCCGCCGCATCCACCTGCACATGTTTGAGGCGCCGGTGGAGATCGTGGGGGACGAGGACGGAAATGTGGTCGCGTTCGTAACGGAGCGCCAAGAACTCACCGGTGACGGCAGCGTCCGCGGCACGGGCCAGACGAAGACCTGGCCTGTCCAGGCTGTGTATCGCGCAGTTGGCTACTACTCATCGCCGATCCCCGGTGTTCCGTTTGACACGGTCAAGGGCGTGGTTCCGAACGAGGGCGGTAGGGTCGTCACCGAGGCGGCGTCGGATGAGGTCGTTCCGGGCCTCTACGCGACGGGATGGATCAAGCGCGGACCGGTCGGCCTGATCGGCTCCACCAAGTCTGACGCCCAGGAAACGATTGCGAACTTGATTGCGGACTTCAACGAAGGCGCCCTCGCCCACACGATAAACGACCCCATCGAAGCCCTGTTGGATCAGCGCGCAGTCCCCTACACGGACTGGAAGGGGTGGGAGCTCCTAGACGCGTATGAGCGGGAGTTGGGCGCGCAGTGGGGTGAGGTTCCCAAGGGGGGCGTGCGTGAGCGTGTCAAGGTTGTTTCCCGCGACAAAATGACGCGTATCTCCCGTGGAGAGCATGAGGGTGGCCCCGTTTTACACGAAGGAGACTGGGAAGCGGATGACCACATCGGTACGCCCGGAGAGCTCGGGAGCCCGCCGGCCACGGAGCGTTTCGCGGACTACTCTGGGCCAGCGGCCTGAGGTACGCGCGCGCCCTCGACCTCGCCCTCGACCCGATAGGCTGAGTCCATGAATCGACGCCTATCGAACACAGCCAAAACAATCGGCCTTTTCGTGATGATGTGGTCGCTCCTGCTTGCGTTGGGCGGCGCCGTGTCCTGGGGGACGGGCGACGTCTTGTGGCTGTGGGTATTCTCTGCTGCCGGGCTGGTCTCAACGTTCTACACATACTGGAACTCTGCGACCTTGGCGCTCAGACAGATGAACGCATACCCCGTCACGAAGTTCGACGCACCCGTTCTGCACGGGATTGTGGAGGACCTTTCCGCGCGCGCCGGGATGCCGATGCCGACCGTTTGGGTCGCGCCAACGCAGAACCCCAACGCGTTTGCGACGGGGCGCGACCCAAGGAACGCCGCAGTGTGCTGCACGGAGGGCATTCTGCAGATTCTGGATGAACGGGAGCTGCGTGGCGTTTTGGGCCATGAGCTCATGCACGTGTACAACAGGGACATTCTGACGTCCTCGATCGCAGCTGCTATGGCGGGGATGATCACTTCGATCGCGCAGATGACGTTGATTTTTGGGGGGCGAGGGCGGGATAGGAATGGCTCCGGTTTGAGCGCGGTGTTGCTCGCGCTCGTTGCGCCGTTGATCGCGTCGATTGTGCAGTTGGGGATTTCGCGTTCGCGTGAGTATGACGCGGACGAGGACGGGGCGTACCTGACGGGAGATCCGCGCGGACTAGCGATGGCGCTTCGCAAGATTGAGAACGTTGGTCGCGGTGTGCCCTTGGCACAGACGCCTGACACGGAGAGCGCCTCCGCCATGATGATTGCCAATCCTTTCCGCGGGGCGCAGATGAAGAAACTGTTTTCCACGCATCCGCCCATGGACGACCGGATTGAGCGGCTACGCGTGATGGAAGAGAAGATGGGGAAGTAGGGCACGCCTTGGCTTCCGTGAAACTAGACCCTAGGAGGGGTAATGGCTGATTCTTCGTTCGACGTGGTGTCGAAGATTGACTATCAAGAGGTGGACAACGCGGTCAACCAGGCGGCGAAAGAGGTGTCGCAGCGGTACGACTTCCGTGGGGTGGATGCGTCCGTGAAGCAGGTCGGAGAGACGATCGTGGTTGAGGGCAACACCGCGGAACGTGTGATGGCCGCCGTTGATGTGCTGCAGTCGAAGTTGGTTCGCCGCGGTGTTTCCTTGAAGGTTTTGGATCTGAAAGACCGCGAACCTCAGGCGTCGGGGAAGATCTACCGGTTGGTCATACCGTTGCGTGAGGGGATTGACCAGCCGACAGCGAAGAAGATCACGAAGACAATCCGGGATGAAGGGCCCAAGGGCGTGCGTGCGCAGATTCAGGGGGATGAAGTGCGGGTCTCGTCGAAGTCCCGCAACGACCTGCAGGCTGTGATCGCGTTGCTGAAGGGTGCGGATGTGGATGTTCCCCTGCAGTTTGTGAACTATCGGTAGGGGTGAGGGGGCCCGGGGGTCGCGGGCTTTTAGGGGCCCGCTTGGGCTTCTGGGGGTCCGCTTGGTCTTCTGGGGGTCCGGCCTAGTGTTCTTGGCGTCCGCGGCGCGCCCTCTGACCAACACCACTTAGCGTGTCGCTTTGGCTCTGTGCCCGGAAGCACGCGTTCATGCCGAGTTGGTGCGGTGGCGCAAAGCTCACTTTGTACGTCGGCTTGAAGTGGCATCGGGAGTCGGAAATCTGCTAATCTCGTGGGGCACCTAAGGGTGCAAGGCGGATTGCCCGAGTGGCCAAAGGGAGCTGACTGTAAATCAGCCGCGGAATGCTTCGGGGGTTCAAATCCCTCATCCGCCACTTCGCGAAGTGTCGGTACATCCTTTACAGGTGTACCGA
>CAYFOT010000010.1:0-46751 GCA_964344825.1 uncultured Actinomyces sp. | reverse complement strand
GGTGTGGCGCAGCTTGGTAGCGCGCTTCGTTCGGGACGAAGAGGTCGTGGGTTCGAATCCCGCCACCCCGACTGTGATGAGCCACCGGCTATCGTTGTGAACCAGCGGTAGCCGGTGATTTCTTTTCAGAGCCGGGTAACAAGGTGACCCAGATAGCCAGCCAATCCGGAGGCATACCCGCATTTATGGATCTAGTTAGGTTAGCTTAAGATAATCAAGGTAGATCATCTGCGAAAAGGGTGTTGGTGACAGAAGTTCGTAAGAAGCCACGTGCTTCCCGTACACGTAACCTTGTCCGCACGGGCTGGCTAAGTAACCAGCACGGTGCTTGGGCAATGATGATTGTTCCTCTGCTGGTGGGCAGCCTCCTAGGCGGGTTTACTTGGCCGCAGGCACTACTGACATTCGCTTGGCTGAACGCGTTCTTCTTCTTCAACGCGCTTGGGCTGGCCATGAAGGTCTCCTCCAGCATGCGCGCACGAAGCAAGGGCGCACCCCTGACGGCGGCACAGAAGACGTCTGTGGCCCGGCGGCAGAAACGTTACGCGCCCGCCCTACTCACCTATGGCGCCCTCGCCGCACTGGGCGCCCTCGTCCTCCTGTTTGTGAGGGTTCAGTTGCTGGTCTGGGCGCCCTCGTTCGCAATCCTCTTTGGTCTGGCCGCTTGGGAAATGTACTGCGGGCGGGACAGGAGTTTCCTGGCGCGTGCGACTGCGATCTTGGCGTCGCAAATGATGACACCCATCGCGTTCTCTCTGGGCTCGCACCCGCAAAACTGGACGCGCATGTGGGTGGCGACTGTGATCTTGTCACTCTATTTCGTCGGCACGATCCCCTACGTGAAAACGCTGATCCGTGAACGCGGGGAATCGTCGTGGCTCCGGATGTCGATCGGATACCATGCGGCAGTGCTCGCAGTGGCGGTGGCGTTAGGCGCTGTGGGCGTACTGACATGGTGGGTCAGCGCGCTGTGGGTTCTCCTCTTGGCGAGGGCGGTGGCTTTCCCACTCTGGTCCGCGGCCATCGGAAAGCCATTGCGGCCGGCAATCATCGGGTTCACAGAAATGGCCGTATCTGTGGCGACGGTGTTAACCCTGGTACTGCCGGCCGCTCTGCTGACCTAGGACTCTATCTGCTTCCTAGGCTTCTCCCCGGGCAGGAGAACCCGCATGAATTTGTCGAAGTGGCTGACAACGTTTTCACGCACGTGGCCCGCTTTCTCACTGGTGCGGGCGCCCTCAATCTTCTCAGTTCCCTCTTTGATTACTTTCTTGCCTTTGCCCACAAGTTCATCGAACTCCATGGTCCCTTCCCTTCTGATCCGTGTGTCACGTAGTTAAAGGCTGTGCGGCGGTCTAGTGATCGCACCGCGTCTCTTCGTATTCCGCCATCATTTCAATCCGCTCCCGGTGGCGTTCAGCACCCGAAAATGGGGTCTCCAAGAAGACATCTACTAGGCGGATCGCTTCCTCAACGCTATGTTGGCGTGCGCCCACCGCCACTACGTTGGCATCGTTATGTTCTCTGGATAGCCGTGCAGTCGCCTCATTCCACACAAGCGCCGCACGGACTCCATCCACAAGGTTCGCGGCCATTTGCTCCCCGTTGCCAGAGCCGCCCAGAACGACACCTAAGGCATCGGGCGCGTCTTCTACAACTGCTTCAGCGCAAGCAATACACATAGGTGGGTATGCGTCCAATGGATCAAACACATAAGCCCCGTGGTCGACCACCTCATAACCACTGTCCTTCAGGTGTTCAATCAACGTTTCACGCAGCTCAAACGCAGCGTGATCGCCGGCTATATGCACCGTCCTCATTGAGCACTCCCCTCATCCCGAACCTGACACTATCTGCTTGATACCACAACGAAATCATCCGCGCGCAGCGCCATCCGCTAAACCCGCGACAACCCCCTCAATTGCCTCGCAAAGAAAGTCTATGTCGGATCGCGTCGCCGTCAGTGGCGGGCTAACACGAACAACCGAATCATGTGCATCCTTCAAGAGGACACCGTTCTTTTCCATCAGCTCACAGAACCCGCGCCCACTCACAACCTGCGGATTCAGGTCAATACCGATCCACAGCCCGATCTGGCGAAAATCTTGAATAACATCGGGGAAACGATGTTGGAGGTCCTCTAGGCACATCCGGACCTGGCCGCCGCGTTCCACTGCGTTGCACTGGAACACCCCTGTTTTCGTCATCTCTATGACCTTGGTGCCAATTGCGGCGCCCACCGGGTTACCTCCAAATGTAGACCCGTGTGTACCGGCGGTGAAAACCTCTAAAACGCCCTTACGGCCCGCCACAGCAGATACGGGGTAAACCCCACCGCCGAGCGCCTTGCCCAGCGTGTAAAGATCTGGCTGTATGCCCGCCAACTCACAGGCGAAGGTGGCGCCTGTACGACCGAAACCGGACTGAATCTCATCAACGATCAGCAGAACGTTCTCTTGGTCGCACAGTTCACGCAACTGAGGCAGGAATGCTTGAGGAGGGATGATCACCCCTCCTTCGCCCTGGATTGGCTCCGTTAGCACCGCGACTGTGTTGGGTGTGATCGCATCCCGCACCGCATCCACATCTCCGAATGGGACGGTCACAAATCCCGGCGTGTAGGGTCCGTACCCTTCGCGCGCGTCCGGGTCGTCAGAGAACGAAACGATCGTGGTGGTGCGACCGTGAAAGTTCCCTCCCATGACAATGATTTCAGCGTCGCCGTCGGACACGCCTTTGACCGTATAGCCCCACTTCCTAGCGGCTTTTATGGCAGTCTCCACTGCCTCAGCCCCAGTGTTCATCGGAACCACCGTGTCCATGCCTGTCAGATCCGCAAGCGCCTCACAAAACGGGCCCAAATTGGCACTGTGGAATGCACGTGAGACGACACCCAACTTCTCAATCTGCTTCGTTGCTGCTTCCACAATCTGCGGATTAGAGTGGCCAAAGTTAACCGCAGAATATCCAGCTAAACCATCGAAGTAGCGCTTCCCGTCGACATCGGTCACCCAACATCCTTCTCCGCTCTCAAGGACCACGGGCAACGGATGATAGTTCTGGGCCACAAAGTGGCTTTCCAACTCAACTGCCGACTGCGTTTTGGATAAGGGTTGCTGTCCCATTTTATTTTCCTCCACGTTGAAGAATTTACTGTTGAAGAAGTCTTCCTATGCCGACACAGCCTGCGGGCATACATCGTTTCCATCCCCGCGCGTCACAACGGAGAACCAGCAACAGCTCAGTTCACCTCTCACCGTTGTCCGGTGCCAGAGACCCCAGTATCCCAGAGACCATGGATGCGACGATAGCGGTGATTGTCCCACCCCAAACCGCCGCCCAGAAACCGTCCACAACCAAGGGCACGTTCACAAGTCCTGCCACCCATCCCGCGACTAGGAAAACCAGACCATTGGTAACCAAGGAGAACAGGCCCAAAGTCAGGATGTACAGCGGGAACGTAAGCATCTTTATCACCGGCCGAATGATCAGGTTAGCAGCCGTCAGTATTACCGCGACAACAAAGAGGTAGAACAGTGTGTAGCCCCAAGAGTCGCCTTGGCGGAACGCCACCGACGGAAGCAGCCACGCGGCAATCCAGATGCCCGCCATGTTA
Organism: uncultured Actinomyces sp.; assembly: GCA_964344825.1. Classification (GTDB taxonomy): domain Bacteria; phylum Actinomycetota; class Actinomycetes; order Actinomycetales; family Actinomycetaceae; genus Scrofimicrobium. The sequence continues at coordinate 43,135 of CAYFOT010000010.1, read as the reverse complement.
CCCATCGTCCTGATAAGAAATCCCATGGCCTGATTCTCCCACACCCCCACTGCCAGCACGCCGATGGACCCGCTGAGTTATCTGACCCGCGTAGTGCGGTAGTACTGGACCTCCGATGAGACCTTGGAACCGAAGCCCATAGCTGATGCTCTTTGGGTATTCCACGCCGCGATTTGGGAGGCCATGGGATTCGATGCGGCCGCTGCCTCTATACCAACCGCAGCTTTGACGTAGGTATCTAAGGAGTGAGCGCTGGCGCCCTCCGGCACCTGAAGTCCACGAGCATCGAAATAGGCTGTCGACACATTCTTTCCCCCCTTAGGGCCAGAGCCATCCAACGCGGGGACGATGTCGGACAGGTTTTCATAGTTCAAGACGCTGACGTCGTCACGGGGAGTGAAACCGCCGGTGGGTGCTCCTGCGGTCAACACTGCTACAACGTCATACTTCTTTGCCAGTCGCGTGTCAGAGGCGATGTCAAGGGCTACGGCGCCACCTTGGGAGTGACCTACGATCTCAACTGGTTCCCCCTTTTCTATCCCCGCCATCTGCATGGCGGCCTCCACTGCAGCCTTCTGGTCGGAGGGTTTTCCCGCAACTTCTTCTAGGTTGGACTGCATGTCTTGGGGGTTGAGGCTTCCCGGAGCCCACGTCCTCGTCCCGCGTATGACCACAGTCCATGAGCGCGCATCCACGCTTCCACTGACACCCGTGTGTTTGATGATTTGGACTTCACCTACCGTGGCTGTAGCGCCGCTTGCAGCTATCCGCGACAGTAGCGCGGCACTGGACATGGGTGTCACTATGGAGCCAGATCCCGCCGTGTATGTGTCCGGAGTTGGTGCTACGCGTCCTCCCGCACGAAGAAGAGTTCGGGATGGAGAGCGGCGCTGCATCTGGGCTTTTTCTAAGCGGGCGAATGCTTCCCGCATCCGAGTTTTTCGTGAGCCACGAAGCTCTGGCCGTAGCGCGGGTAGCCCCAGAGCGGATAACGACGCGGACACCCACAGTGTGTCACCATTGGGCCCAGCGACCAGCACCCCCCGGGACTCCCCTGCCACAAACGCACCGACGTCCGACCACCACTTGGCTACGGCAACGACGTCCTGGGTGAATTTCCCTTCCCCTCCAAGCGTGATGAGGATCTGGTTTTGTGCGGAGAGGTTCGCAGCGGGAGTTGCGGCAGAGCGCCCCCTGAACTCACCGATGTAGGCGGGAAGGGCCATCGCCAGATCTCCCCAGGCGGCAACTGTCCCCGAGGTGTCGGATACCGCGCTCAGGCATCCGGTGCCTTCCAATGCTCGACAGGTCCTAGAGAACCCCGCCGCGCCTTCTTCTGCGGTTGCGTAGATCAATGCCGCTTGCGCCAACCAGTCCGAATAGGTTTGCAAAGCATCCCTTAGCTCAACCAGCGCAATGTTCGCTTCCGTATCTAAGCCACGCGCCTGCAAACGCAGATCCGCAATAAGTGGGCCGGACGCCGTATGCGACATAGCCAGCCAGTGCCCCAGTGACGGCGCGCTAAAGCCACTGAGAGCCCTAGTCTGCGCCATCCGCGTCAACGCCGTAGTGGCGCTCTGCGCAGCGCTGCTAATGTGACCGGACGCCGCGACCAGCTCTGCCGTGTCCACCGAAGTGCTTCCGGTGGATACCCAGTACCAGGTTTCCATCAAGCCACCTCTCCCATGGCCGATGCTTCAAGGGCTTCCAGCTCCTCCAAGAGCACCGCCAAGTCATGAAGAAGATCGCGCACCCGATGGGCCTGCGTGATCATCAACGTTCGGATCGCATCCGCATTGTCTGCGGCTACCCCGTCCCAAGAGGGGGTTCCTCCATGAGCCAGCGCGTTGAAGGCGTAGTCGAGATTCGCCCTCGCCGCCCACGCCGCATCTGCATTTGTTATTGCGTACATGACTTTGACGTTAGGTGCGTTAGACGCATTCCACGACCGGGTTTTCGCTCCCCTGTGGATAGACACAACCAGAGTCGTATGTGGATACTGTGGTGGCTTTGTCCACACACTCCCCCTGACCGCCCTCGACAGGAACGTTGCGCCTATCCTTGAACCGGCACAGGACCCCGGGTATTGGAGACGTTATGACCACCGATCTTCCGTTCGAAATCGACTCTTCCGATCCAGGATGGGCACTTTCTCCCCTCGACGGCCGCTACCGGGCCACTGCGTACCCGCTTACGCAATACCTGTCGGAAGATGCGGTGAATCGGCTGCGTATATACGTGGAAGTTGAGTGGCTTGTATTCATCTCAGAGAACTCACTGGTGGATGGGCTCACCCCACTTTCAGAAGCAGAAATAGCGTTCCTACGCGCATTGCCGGCAGGGTTTGACAGCTCTCGACGGGAGCGCTTGGCAGCGTTGGAAGCACAAACACGGCACGACGTGAAGGCTGTGGAATACCTGATCAGAGAGTACTTGGAGGAGTTCCCACAGGAACCCGGAGCACCTGCACTTACCCGCTATTCTGAAGCGGTTCATTTGCTGTGTACGTCGGAGGACATTAACAACCTGACCCTTGCGATCGGTATCCGCGGGGCTGTGCGCGACGTGTGGCTCCCAGAAGCCAAAGCGCTGGTTGCGAAGCTATCTGAAATGGCCGCGCAGCTGGCAGATGTGCCGATGTTGTCACGCACTCACGGCCAAAGTGCCACACCCACGACATTGGGTAAGGAAATGCATGTCTTCGCGTGGCGCCTCAGCCGACAGTTGAAGACAATCGAAAACACGCCGTTCCTGGGTAAGTTCAACGGCGCTACGGGAACCTTCTCCGCACACAGGGTTGTTTTGCCGTCTGTGGACTGGCTGGGCGTGAGTGAACGGTTCGTTGAGTCCCTTGGCCTGACGTGGAATCCAGTGACAACCCAGATTGAGTCCCACGACTACCAGGGCGAACTCTACGATGCGATAGCGCGCTTCAACCGCATCGCGCATAACCTGGCGACGGACATGTGGACGTACATTTCCCTTGGCTATTTCCGTCAGGAGCTGTCAGCCCAGGGATCCACCGGCTCCTCAACCATGCCACACAAGGTGAACCCGATTCGTTTTGAGAATGCGGAGGCTAACCTTGAGCTTTCTAATGCGACCCTAGACGTGCTGTCGCAAACGCTTCTGACCTCGCGTATGCAGCGCGACCTGACCGACTCCTCAATGCAACGCAACATAGGTGTCGCATTCGGTTACTCGCTGGTCGCCCTCGACGGGTTATCGCGCGGACTGGCAGGGGTGAGCGCAGACTTGGAAGTCTTGGCGCGCGATCTTGATGGCCACTGGGAAGTGATTTCTGAGGCGATTCAGCAGGCACTGCGCGTAAGCCAGTTGCGACGCGATGGCGCTCCGGGAGTGCTCGCGGAAAGGGGCGTTGGTCCCTATGAGCTCCTGAAGGAAGCGACCCGCGGCAAAACGGTGTCGCAGAGCGACTTGGTCGACGTTGTTGACGCGTCAGAGATGCCGGGCGACTTGGCTGCGGAACTGCGCTCCCTCACGCCCACAACCTACATAGGGTTGGCACCACAGATCGTAGAAATCACCGGGGACTAGGGGCGCCATGTAGGGTCAGATGCCGCGGGCCCGTACCTGTCAAAAAGGTCCTCGCTTCGCGCTATCTCATCCACAAAACCAAGCCCCTGCATGTCTACAACCAGCACCTCACCGGGGAGCACCTGGAGGTGGTTTTGGAAACGCCCCGGGTCGTCGGAAGACTCAGCGCCCTCATCCCCCGGCGCGCGCAGAACCAGCACGCGCCCACGGATTGCGATTGGCGCGACCAAGGGGTTGTCCCACAGCAACCTCACGACACGGTCGAGGACGTCTGAGACGAGGACGCGCAACGCGTGCTGCTCATCCTCATCCAGGTCCGCCAAAACGTGGTCCAGGTCGGAAAACAGGAGATCCACGGTCACGAGGAGCGGTTTTCCAAACGCCTCATCGATGCTGAGTCGCACCGCGGGGACACCAACGTTGGGGAACATCGACAACAAGGGCAGCTCACCAACCTGGGCCTCCACCAGAGCCAACAGTTTGTCTGAACGCCCCGGTGAGGGCTTCGGTAGCGCCTTCCCCACCATGCCCCTAACGGCTGCACGAGCAACCTCTAAGGCCGTGCGCGGCAAGAACCCCGTGAGCTTAAAGTCTGCTGGCTGGAACCTTCTGTGACCACTTGACTGGCTGTCTACGTCCCGACCGGTTGGTTCACCCATCGCCCTCGCCCCCTTCACTTTCTGACTTGAAGGGCAGCGCAGCCACCAATTCCGTGATCCGTTCCGGAACTATGTGCGTCGGCTCCGGCGGGACCTGAATTTCACCCTCATAGTGGACGGGCTGCCAGTCTCCACGCTCATCGATATAGAAAATCTCATTCCAGGTACGGTCGTCGCCTTTCTCCCGGACTTCCTGCCACGTGTACATGTGGAAGACGCGGGTGCGCTCCCCCTCCTTCGGCAAGTACTCCTGGAGTGCTCCCACCACCGATGGTTCCCTGCCCCACGGCGCAACCCGCACGCGACGCTCCAAATGCGACACTGTTCCGGTGTACGTGGAGGAGGAATGCGCATAAAAAAGCGGACCCCTCTTGGGGGCGTTGAGGGTACGTGTGACCACGAGACGTTGGTCAGCGACCCTTCTGGGAGTCCCGTCGAGAGACGGGACCATGTCCTGGTCATGTTCGACCGCCACGGCTTCCACATCCGCACGCAGCCGCAAGCGGCGGGTCGGTGACCCGAGCGTTAGGACCCGATCCACGGTAAACCCCACCTCTTTCGGATCCGAAGAGGCAAGCCCCATCGCGATCATCCCACCCTGGGAATGCCCGCAAATGAGCACGTGTTCCTCCACCATCTCCTCCGGAGTTAGCCCCTCCAGCTCCATCGCGCGGCGGATTGTGCTTATGGTTCCCGTCCGCATGCCGTTGGGCATGTTTAGCTCTTCACGTAGGTTGGCTTCAATGTCAGCTGCGTTCGGTTCGGAAGCCAAGCCGGCGTGGTCCGTTCCTGGCAGCGACACCAACCACCTGCGCGATCCACCTTCACCAACCACCGTAACTTTGATGGCTTGGCCATATGCGTTGGCCCAGTAGAGGTCGTCAATGTCAGCTGCTAAGTCCGTGAGGGACGAGGGCGGATCAAACCGTCTGGATAGGGGATCGGGATGCCCCGATGGCAAAGGAAGTCGCTCCTCCGGGGAGCTGGAATCCCACCAGAGCTGCACGTGGGTCCTTCCGCCACGGAAGTACCCAAGGGATTCACCCGCGGCGATCCCCAGCGTCATCAACGCGTCATAGCCGGTGTGCGGCAACGCAGCAAGATTACGGGCCGCCACCCCATTCGGGTCCAGTCCTAAGGCGATCTGCAACCTCAGCCCAACTCCCCCAAGAAATGCCAGGTCGCGCCCAATCCGGGTGATTAGCCTCACCGTCACGGAATCCAAACCGGGGTTAGCAAAATAAATGCTCTGGGACTTTTCCGATAGTTCCGCACCGGCCTCCTGTGCCCTTGCATGCAGGGCAGCGCGAACTTCGGGGTCAAACGAGATCACCGCGGTGGCAAAGGTGGAACGCAGGATCGTCCGAAGGAATGGCCCCGCCAGGGGCCTAACGTGCCTCACCAGAACCGAGGTTGGGGTCGCGTGGGGCACGCGTCGCATCGGGTAGTACCGGTCCACATGACCTCCAAACCCCGCGTTACCGTGCTTGATGTAAACGAGTTCCCTAAATTGCTTGCCGTGTCACCCCATTATCGGGCAAGACTGCCTCAACTTGCGCGCTAAGCGTTAAGCCTAGAGGTCTGCATACCACCTCGGTACGCTGTGTATGGGCGAAATACGCGCCCGTTTTCTTGAGAATAAGAGGGATAAACAATGGCTGAAATCGACCGGACAGTAGAGCTGTATGTTGATGGCATGACGTGCGGACACTGCGTCGCCAGCGTCAAAGAAGAGGTTTCTGAGGTTCCCGGTGTGAAGAACGTGGAGGTCATCCTGGCCAGCGGCGGCACGTCTAAGGTGACGGTTGTTTCCGACGTTGAGCTGGATGACGATGCACTTCGCGACGCCGTCACCGAAGCCGGCTTTGAGCTAAAGGACATAAAGCGCGACTTCTAGGCGCCCAAGAAACAACCAACGCCAGCAATAAGCCGCAGTTAGGAACACATAACCATGGCTACCACCGCCGCTACCGCACCCAAGGTAGGGAACACTTACGACTCCACGCCGAAGGTTGGCGACAACGCGCTGGAACGTGCCCGGATGCTGAAGACCCGGTTCTTGGTGGCCCTACCCTTGGGCACTATCGTCATGGTCTTGTCTATGATCCCCCAGCTGCAGTTCCCGGGTTGGCAGTGGGTTGTTGGCGCCCTGGCGTTCCCGGTCATCACCTGGTGTGCGTGGCCGTTCCATAAGGCGGCTTTCGCTGCGCTTCGTCACGGCTCCACAACTATGGACACGCTGGTCAGTTTGGGAATCATAGCGTCCTCGACGTGGAGCTACTGGGCTCTGTTCTTCGGTGGTGCCGGCACCATCGGAATGAAAATGAACATGTCGCTGATACCCCGCATGGACCATGGCGGTCACGCGGAGCTGTACTTTGAAGCGGGCACCATGATTGTGGTCTTCCTGCTGGGGGGACGGTGGGCGGAAGCCACAACGCGGTACCGCGCAGGGGACGCACTGCGACAACTGTTGGACCTTGGCGCAAAAGAAGCGACGCTGCTGACAACCGATGCGCAGGGGAAACAGGTTGAAACCGTAATTCCCGCCCGTTCATTGAAGATCGGGGATCGGTTCTTGGTTCGCCCCGGTGAGAAGGTCGCAACCGACGGCGTCGTAACAGAGGGCGCATCTGCGATCGACGCGTCCCTCCTGACGGGTGAGTCAGTACCCCAGGACGTCGTCGCCCTCGACCCCGTCACCGGCGGCACGATCAACACGTGGGGCTCGCTGGTCGTGGAAGCCACGCGCGTTGGTGAAGAAACGACACTTGCCCAGATTGGGCGCATGGTGACGGAAGCACAGGCAACTAAGGCACCCGTGCAGAGACTGGCGGACAGGGTTTCCGCGGTGTTCGTCCCCGTGATCATCGGTATTTCGCTGATAACCCTCATCGCTTGGATCCTTCTTCACCACCCGCTGCAGGCTGCGTTCACGGCGGCCGTAGCGGTGCTGGTGGTTGCGTGCCCTTGCGCGTTAGGGCTCGCAACACCCACTGCGCTGCTGGTCGGGTCTGGCCGCGCCTCCCAACTGGGGATCCTCATCCGCAACGCTGAGGTGCTGGAGCAGACCCGCACGGTCACCACCGCCGTCCTCGACAAGACAGGCACTGTGACCACAGGCGTTCTGTCAGTCGACACCGTTGTGGTGCCGGACAGTGTTGGGGGCGAGGGCGGAGGGGAGCCAGAACGCAACCGCATCCTGGCTTTGGCCGCTGCTGTAGAAGCGGGTTCGGAACACCCTTTGGCCAAGGCGATATACAAGACGGCATCTGAGGCGGGTCTTGAGCTCCCCAAGGTGAACGCCTTCACCAACCACGCCGGGAAGGGCGTTTCCGCCCAGGCAAGTAGCGCGGCCGACGCGCCCGTTGTCCTAGTTGGCGGGTCCCGATGGTTGGCGACACACGGCGTGCACCTGACCCCTGCATTCCAAGCCCTCCAGGACGACTATGAGGCAACGGGAGCAACGGTCGTTGCCGTCATCAGCGCACCCGCAAGCAACTTTGCGTCCGGGGGTGCTGATGAAAAGGCAGCATCGTCCTCGTCCCTAGAGGGCCTATTGGCAGAAGCAAGTCCGCACCTTGCAACAATCACCATGGACGTCACCGGGATGACCTGCGCGTCCTGCGTTGGGCGCGTTGAACGCAAACTGAAGAAGCTCCCGGGTGTAACGGCGCAGGTGAACCTTGCAACGGAAACAGCAACCATCACGCTGGACCAGGACTACACGAACGAACAGCTGCAGGACGTCGTCATCGGCGCCGGATACGGCGGCACCGTGCGCCGCAGGGAATTGACAACGCCAAAGGCCCCCGCACCAACCTCCTTGCCGCAAGCGCAGCGGGAACTACCCGGAGAGATCAGCGACGCCACCGTTCTAGGCCTTGTCGTCCTGCGCGATACCGTGAAACCAGATTCCGCGCAAGCCATCAAGGATCTGGAGGACTTGGGTATCACCTCCGTCCTCCTTTCCGGAGACAATGAGGCCGCCGCCAGACACGTCGCGAAGCAGGTTGGCATCACCCAGGTGATTGCCGAAGTACTGCCGGACCAAAAACGCGATGAGGTTGCGCGCCTGCAGGAGGGAGGGGCAACCGTGGCCATGATTGGTGACGGGGTCAATGATGCCGCCGCTATGGCGCAGGCTTCCACGCAGGGCCTTGGCATGGCAATGGGTTCCGGGACAGACGTCGCGATGGCGGTTGCCGACATTACGCTAGTGAACTCTGACCTCCGGTCGGCCCCCAGAGCCATTCGTATTTCCCGCAAGACGCTGGCGACAATCAAGGGGAACCTGTTCTGGGCGTTCTTCTACAACGTACTGGCGGTCCCGCTTGCGGTCATGGGGTTGCTGAACCCGATGATTGCAGCGGCAGCCATGGCTTTTTCATCGGTGTTTGTCGTCCTGAACTCCCTACGTCTGCGAACAGCAGGTTAGTCGGCGCGACCTTCCCGCGTGTCCGCGTCATGGCCACCCAGTCTGTAAGGCACCCCGACAGACTGGAGGTCACGTGGGACGCGGTCGTTGCGCGCAGCGCCGCGTGACAGCAGCCGTTTGGCTCTGAGTGTCCACCAGATATCCCCACGACTGGGCACCCTGTGCTTGTCCCTACGACGGTTGGTCCTAGGTCTTGGTTCAAACGCGCAGGGGATCTCCACCACGGAGAAACCCGCGGAAATCAAGTCCACGGTCATTCCGACATCCACGCTCAAGCCGTTGGAGAACGGCATTATCTCGTTCACGGCTTCGCGAGTCATGCAGCGGTCCGACGACAACGGATCAGTCACATACCATCCCGTGAGCGCCCGCACCGCCTGGTGTGCGGTCTTCTCCGCGGCTCCGCGCCCGAAACGCTGTTCTTTAGGCACAACTCCGATGGCGCAGTCCGCCAACCCGGAGTTCACGGCGTCCACCAACGCGCTGGCCTCTATTGCACTGTCACCCAAGTTTGGGTCGAGGAACAGGATATGGCGCGCCGGCCAGTCCAGTCGGTCACGCATCGCGACGACCTTAACACCGGTTTCGAGGGCGGATGCCCGCCCGCGCGGCACCGAGTGACGCACGACTACTGCGCCCGCACTGCGTGCCGCCTGCCCCATGTCGTCATTAGAGCCGTCGTCAACGACGACGATGAGATCCACATCCGGAATCGCGTAGCACGCACGAACGGTGGCCCCAATTGTCGCCTTATCATCGTAAGCGGCAATGACCACCGCGACCCTCTGGGGGCCAGCTGGCTCTGCGAACTCACTCACAGCAACCATTCTAGCCACCCCCAGGGACGCGCGTGAGACCCAACTTTAACGAATCGTCACCTGACGAGAAATCAGGCCAGCACGGGCCCGTCGCTCTTCATCTGTCAGCGTGTCGGTGTTTTCCAAGGCTTCCTTTAGCGCAGCCTCCAGAACCTTCGCCGGTTCTGCCAGGTCGTCCGCAGCAAGCCGCGCGTCAACCTGGAAAACGGGGATCGCAATCCCGCAGGCGCGGAAGGCACCAACGAACTTGGAGTCATCCCCCAGGTTGGCTTTCCCGGACGCCTGTAGTCGCGCCAGAGCCGTAAACAGAGGCGCCTCATCGATTTCCGTGACGTAGCGGACGAAGTTGTTGTTCATTTCGCACCAGTACATCCCCGCCGCGCCAGGCACCTCTTCCGTGGGCACCATATCCTCACGGTTCTGCGCAAGCGCGGTCAGCATGTCTGCGTCCAGTTCCTCTTCCGGATTGAACCAGTATTCGAAGTCCTCACGGATTTCCATGGCTTCGTGCGGTTCAGAGTCCCGACTGTCACCCACGTAGAGGGGGTCGAGGACGTCTTGCAAACGCGGGGCCTGATCGCGAACATCAAACTTCGCAACCCCAGTTTCGCCCCGGTCCTCCATTGCTATGGCAGCAAGTAGGGCACCCGCGAGATCGTGGGAAAGGTCCCCTGAGTTGAAACGTGTCTGCAATCCAACAAGGATCTTCCGATCTTCGCGGACCATTGCCGGAGCACCATCGGGGAGAAGCGTGACGAAGTCAAACTCAACGCCGCCATGCTCCGCGTCGGTTTTCGCTGGCAGTACTGCGCATGGAATCAGCTCCCGCATGGCAACCAGTTCCCGCTCAATGGTCAGCCCTGAAAAGGGGCGTTCCACGAACGGAATCGGAGGGCGGTAGGTCTTCTTCTTGGACGGATCAATCTTCTTACGGCGACTTGCTTTACCCATGGCAGACAGAGTAGCCGCAAAGGGGGTATTCATGCCTAATATGGCCAGTGAGAATGCAAATATAGACGGCGGGGCCCAGCCCCATGCTTCATAACCACAAGGAAATGTTAACTATGCATGAAAGAGCTGGCACAGTTGCCCAAGCACAGGACCTGATCGATGTGGACGCATTGCTTGCGGCCTACTACGACGTCACTCCCAACTACGACGACCCCCTCCAGCGGGTTTCCTTTGGAACCTCTGGCCACCGTGGAACCTCCACGAACGGTACGTTCAATGAAGCCCACATTATTTCCATAACCGCTGCCATCGTTGAATACCGCGCTGAGCAGGGCACTGACGGACCCCTGTTTGTTGGTGCCGATCCGCACGCCCTCTCTGAGCCTGCTTGGAGAAGCGCTCTGGAGGTTCTGTCGGCGGCGGGCGTGCGCGTCCTCGTGGATTCGCGGCGCTCCTGGACACCGACGCCAGCCGTGTCCCTCGCAATCCTAGAGGCGAACGGCGCGCCGGATGCCCTGCGCCAGACGGGCCCCGGGTTGGCTGACGGCATCATCATCACGCCCTCGCACAACCCCCCGACGGACGGCGGCTTCAAGTACAACCCGCCAAACGGTGGCCCGGCTGACTCGGATGCCACCGGGTGGATCGCCAACCGCGCAAATGAGCTGTTGCAGGGTGGCTGGCGCGACGTACCGCGCACCTTCTCCAAGTCTCCCGAATCGATGCCTGGCGTGGAGTTCTACGACTACTTGGGCCGGTACGTGGACGCCCTCGAAACCGTGATCAACTTTGACGCTATCCGTGAGGCGGGCGTGCGCATCGGTGCTGACCCGCTGGGCGGCGCGTCCGTGGATTACTGGGGCGCTATCGGGGAACGCTACGGCCTGGACCTGACTGTCGTGAACGAAACCGTGGATCCGCAGTGGGCGTTCATGACGCTGGACTGGGATGGGAAGATCCGCATGGACTGCTCCTCTCCCCACGCGATGGCCTCGCTTCTATCGAAGATGGTTCCGGATGAAGACGGGGTGTACCCGTACGACATCGCGACCGGCAACGACGCGGACTCCGATCGTCATGGCATCGTGACATCGGACGGGCTGATGAACCCCAACCACTTCCTAGCGGTTGCCATCCAGTACCTGTTCACGCACCGCGACAACTGGCCGGCTGACGCGAAGATCGGGAAGACGCTGGTTTCGTCCTCCCTGATTGACCGCGTCGGCAAGGCGATCGGCCGCGAAGTGATGGAAGTGCCCGTTGGGTTCAAGTACTTCGTCTCCGGTTTGCTGGACGCATCGGTCGGCTTTGGTGGTGAGGAGTCCGCGGGAGCCTCGTTCCTGCGCAAGGACGGTTCGGTTTGGACGACGGACAAGGACGGCCTAGTGATGTGCCTCCTGGCTGCGGAGATCATGGCCGTGACGGGGAAGACGCCCTCGCAACTGCACAAGGAGCAGGCGGAAGAGTTCGGGAAGTCCTGGTACGCGCGCATTGACCAGGCTGCCTCAAAGGCGCAGAAGGCGAAGTTGGCGGCACTGTCGCCCTCGGACGTCACCGCGGACACGTTGGCGGGCGAACCGATTATCGCGAAGCTCGTTCGCGCACCCGGCGACAACCAGCCGATCGGCGGCCTGAAGGTCGTCACGGAGAACTCCTGGTTTGCGGCGCGCCCCAGTGGAACCGAAGACGTCTACAAGATCTACGCGGAATCCTTCATCAGTGAGGAGCACCTGAAAGAGGTCCAGGAAGCAGCGAAGGTTGTGGTGGACGCGGCACTGTCGTGAAATAGCCTGTGAGTTCAAAGACAGGCTCTTTAGGCAGGGAGCGGTGATACCTAGACTTCATTAGTGCTAAATCGGTATCGCGAAATTCTCTCCCTGCCTGGCGCGCTCCAATTCGCTATCGCGGGTGTCGTTGCGCGCGCCCCCATGTCGATGGTGGGCATATCCATCATCCTTGCAATCCGCGCGCTGTACGACAGCTACGCTTTGGCCGGCTTGGTCAGTGCGGCACAGGTCATTTCGTTTGCCATTTGTGCCCCGATTCTGGCGCGACTGGTGGACCGCTTCGGACAAATGCAGGTGATGCTGCCGGCCGTGGCCGTGTCGTCCGCAGCCGCCGTGACACTGATCGTTGCCATCGCTAACTTGGCGCCGCCAACGGTGCTCTTGGTACTCGCATCGATAAACGGCGCAACTGGAGGCTCGATAGGTGCCCTGGTGCGCGCCAGGTGGGCGTACGTCGTTCACGATGCCGCCCAGCTGCAGGTCGCGTACGCGATGGAGGCGGCGTTCGATGAGCTGGTTTTCGTCCTCGGACCCGTCCTCGCAACCCTCCTTGCCGCCTCTGTCCACCCGCTGGCGGGACTGTGGGTGGCCGTCGGCTTCATGGTTGTGGGGTCGCTTCTGTTCCTCCTGCAACGCTCCACCCAGCCGCCCGTAACGAAGAAGGTGAAGGGCGCGAAACAACCGTCGGTCATGCGTAACGGAGCAATGATCGTCCTTGCCGCGACCTACGTTTTCACGGGTGCCCTCTTCGGCTCCAACGACTTGGCTGTGGTGGCGTTCGCCGATGAGCTCAACCTGTCGTTCATGGCGGGAATCGTCTTGGCATCGATGTCGCTGGGCTCCCTGGTGTCCGCGCTCTTCTATGGGGCGAGGGCGTGGAACACTCCCCTTGACCGACTCTTCATGATTGGAATAATCCTGCTGGCGTTGGGGGTCAGCACATTCATCTTCGCACCCAACCTTTGGGTCCTGATCGTGCTCATGTTCATCGCGGGGCTGGCGATCGCGCCGACCATGACGAACGTGAACACGATAGTTCAGCGCATCACCCCAGCCTCTCGTTTGACAGAGGGGCTGACGTGGATGTCCACAGCCATGACCCTTGGGGTTTCGCTGGGGTCGGCAGTGACGGGTCCAATGATCGACAGCCACGGGCATCGCGGAGGCTTCTCCTACACGCTCCTGTTCGCATGGTTGATGGTGGTGGTGGCGCTACTGGGTGCGCGCGTGATGCACCGGTCTATTGCGAAAGTGCGGCCACACTTCCCAGAGTTTCCGCAGGAAACACGGGGAGACCAGCCCGAGGGCGAAGCCTAGAACTTATCCACAGGCCCCCAGCGGGGGCACTGGTCCGCGGGTACTCTGAACTCAGTCGCGTGAACCCAATCACGCGACTTTGGATGCTGGGAGGCCCAATGCGGTTCGTAGCCACTGCCGATTGGCAGCTGGGAAAACAAGCTCTGTTTCTACCTGAGGAAGCGCGCGCTCGTTACGCGCAGGCGCGCCTAGACGCCGTGGCGGCATTGGGGAGTGTGGCGGAAGAAGTTAGTGCGGACTTCATTGTGGTCGGCGGAGATGTTTTTGAGTCAAACCAGTTGGACAGAGCCATTGTGAGCCGTGCACTGGAGGTGCTGCGCCAATTCAAGGTTCCGACGTACCTACTGCCGGGTAACCACGACCCGCTGGACGCCGCATCCATTTACGATTCTGTCCAGTTTGTTGATTTCTGCCCACCACACGTGCATGTGCTGCGTGACAGCGGGCTGGCGGCGTCCGTATCCTGCGCTGACGGAACCACAGCAGAGATCTACGCCGCGCCGTGGTTCTCAAGAGACCCCCGGGAGGACTTGGTGGCTCGCGTGATCCATGATCTTCCTGCCCCTGGCAACGAAGTGCGCATCTTGGCCGGGCACGGAAATGTCTCCACCCTCCAGGCCGATCAAGACTCACTGGACGTCATCGACGTGGCGAACCTGCGCGCGTGCCTTTCGGCTGGAACCCTAGACTTCGTCGTCCTTGGGGACCGCCACGGGCTCTTAGAGGTCGCGGACCGCGTGTGGTATCCGGGGACGCCGGAGGTGACGGCGGAACGGGAGATAGACCCCGGCAACGTCCTCGTCGTGAACATCGACCCAAAAACGCGAGAATACAGGGTTGACACGCAAAGAGTGGGCGCGTGGGACTTCCGTGTCGTTGCCGCGGAACTGGCAAATGACGACGACATCACAGACCTGCTGGCGACGCTAGACAAGGTCGAACAAAAGACGAAGACCTCCATCAAACTGGCGCTGAGCGGCACGCTTACCGTCAGTCAGAACGCGCGTTTAGAGAAGGAACTGGACATCCGTGCCGACCTCTTCGCTCGCTTAGACCACTGGGCGCGCCACACAGACTTAGTCGTTATGGCGGCCGACGCAGACTTCTCCGCTCTGCCACTTAGTGGGTTCGCGCTTGATGCACTTGATGAACTCCGGGACAAAGCCAGGGACGCGGCCGACTCAGATGAGCGCCGCGCGGCAAGCGACGCGGTGGGTCTTCTCTACCGACTGGCAGGGGGAGGACAATGAGGTACCGCAGACTTAAGGTGTCTAACTTCCGCGGTGTGGACAGTAGGGAAGTCCATTTTGGCGAGGGCGTAACGGTGGTCTGGGGACCAAACGAAAGTGGCAAGTCGTCACTGCGGGAAGCTATCGAGCTATTGAGAGACGTGAAAGACTCGTCGAACGCTGCACGCGTACGACAAGTCAAGCCAGTACACCGCGACGCCGCGCCTACCGTCGAACTGGAGATGGAGGCGGGACCATATGAGCTGATCTATCGCAAGCAATGGCTCAGGTCGCGTGAAACCGTACTGACGGTCACCCAGGCGGGCATCCCGTCCCATTACACCGGAGCGCAGGCAGAAGCCAGATTCAATGAGCTTCTGGAAGAGACGGTGGACTCAAACCTCCTCCGGGAGTTGGACGTCAAGCAGGGAACATCTCTCATTCAGCCGCGATTGGCGAATATCAAGGCCCTCCACAAGGCACTTGGGGATTCTCCTGAACAGGATTCAACGGATAGTTTCATGGAGTCGGTCGAGGCGGAGTATCTGAAGTACTTCACCAGAACCGGACAGCCCGGAAAAGATCTGCGTGAGGCACGTGCGCGGCTTGAGGAAGCTCGCGAAAGCCTAGCCGAAGCCGAAAAGCGATACCTCGATGTTGAGGGACTCTCCATTCAGTTCCGGGAAAATCGCACCAGGATAGTGACCTTGGGGAAGCAACTTGAGGATGCTGAAAGGCGCCTCAATGAAGCGCTGGCGAAGGAAAAGAAGATACAGGCTGCCCGTGAGCTGTTGGAGACGCACGGAGAGAACCGCAAACGGATAAACGTCGAAGTAGACCGGTTGGAGTTCGCCGCTGACCAGCGCCGGAAAGCGGCTATCGAGCTGGGGCAACTCCGGGAGGAAGAGACAGCCCTTAAAGCAAGGGTCGCGCGGAACCGGGAGTTGCTGGAAGCCGCAGTCCAACGCACCGCGAGCGCGCGGAGTGAACTGGATGCGGCACGCTCGCGGGATGAGCAGGCACGCATCAAGGCGTACGAACTAGAGAAGTCGTTAGCGACCCTCCGTGACCACCAGGAGCTTCAAACGCTGACACGCAGAGCGAAGCAGGTTGAGGAGTCTTTCT
This sequence comes from uncultured Actinomyces sp., assembly GCA_964344825.1. Taxonomy (GTDB): domain Bacteria; phylum Actinomycetota; class Actinomycetes; order Actinomycetales; family Actinomycetaceae; genus Scrofimicrobium. The sequence goes on along the minus strand of CAYFOT010000010.1, from coordinate 27,253 downwards.
CCAGCATTGAAAAAGCACAGCAGGCGCTCTCCGCCAACCCTGCGACGCAGGAACGTTTGGAACGTGTCTGGGATGCTCAACGCGAAGTGGAACTGGCGGAAGCCCGTGTCCTTGCCGCTGCACCGAGGATACGGGTGGAGGCCTTTGAGGACACTGCAGTTTCGGTTCTTTCCAAAGACACTGCAGCAACCGTAACCGCTGGCGAACCGTTAGAAGCTGAGGCAGCCTCAGAGGTTACGGTCGACGTCCCCGGCGTGGTCAGCGTGCGGATTAGTCCTGGAGCCTCCGTGGAGGACCTGGATCTGCTGGTAGAAGATGCCCGAACAGCCTTAGATGCCGCCCTCTTGGAAGTGGGGGCACGAACTGTCCCGGAGGCTGCTTCTCTCGGTGAGAGGCGACGCGCGGCACAAGCTGACTTGGACCATGCGCGGGCAGTCTTCGCAAGTGCGCAAGACGGGTCCTCCCGTGAAGAGCTTCAAACTAGGATCGCAACCTTGAAGGGGAGATTAGGTTCCGCCAGCGAAGGCACCGCTGCACCGGAGGCGGGCCAAGACCGCGACACGCTGGAAGCGTCCGTGCACGTAGCGCAGCATGAGTATTCAGCGTCTTCGGCGGCCGTGGTCCAGTGCCAGACTGCCCTAGAGCTGGCGCAGAGGAAAGAAGCTACCTCGAATGAGGAAGAGGTTGAGCTCCGCATGGCAAGCGCTAATCTCAGTACCCGCATTGAGCTGGTGGAGAAGCGCCTCAGTGAGGATGAGAACGAGGGCGAGGACGAGGGCGGCCTGGCCCAGGAATTGGCGTCATTGAAACTCCAGGCTGAGCGGGTCACCGCACAGATGGCTGAGTGCAAGCAAACCCTGGAAGACCTAGATCCGGAGCGGACAACAGCGGAGCTGAGTAACCTGCGGGAACTGGTGCCCAGCAAGAGGCTGGAACTTGAGGAGGCGCGAACCAACGAGGTCGTCCTTTCTACAAAGCTGGATGAACGAACTGCTGAGGGGCTTTTTGACAGCGTGCAGCAATGCGAAATTGAGCGCAACCAGGCGCAGGCCGCGTGGGAGAGGATCAGTGCTCGCTCCTCAAGCGTTCAGATGCTCTGGGCAACGCTTGCCAAGCACAAGGCTGAGGCACAGCGGAAGTATGTTGCACCCCTGCAAGACGGGTTGAATGACTTGGGTCGGCTGGTCTTCGGGCGCAGCTTCAGCGTTCAAGTCAGCCCTGAGCTGGAGATTGTTTCACGAACCGTAGACGGCATAACTATTGCGTTTGACGAACTGTCCGTCGGCGCGCAGGAACAGTTATCACTGCTTGGACGGTTGGCTGTGGCCCGCATGGTTGACCCGCTGAGTAGCGCCCCGGTGATACTTGACGACACCTTGGGCTTCGCAGACCCAGAGAGACTGGCAAGCCTGAACCTTGTTCTCAATACCGCCGGAAAGGATGCTCAGATCATCGTTCTTACCTGCCAACCCGACCGGTTCCAGAACATTGGGGGCGCCAAGACGGTGCAGCTTGAAAACCTAGGGCTGGAGGCTACAGACCCGGAATGAGCAGCCTTGCGACCATGAAGTAGATCAGAAGGCCGGTTCCATCCACGATGGTTGAAATCAAAGGAGCCGACACAACCGCCGGATCCAAACGCACCTTCTTCAAAATCAGCGGCAAGATTGACGCGACCAAAGACGACCACATGACGATCGCGGCCAAGGAGATAATGACGGTGAACGTCACCGGCCATCCCACACCCATGGTCCACGCCCTCACCAAACCCGCGGTGGCCATGGTCCCCGCGATAAGCAGACCCGTGCGGAATTCCTTCCACAAGACCTTCCACACGTCACGCAAGCTCACTCCGTCCGACGCAATCGCGCGGATCAACGTGGTCGTGATCTGAGTTCCGACGTTACCGCCCGTACCAATAAGCAGAGGAACGAAGAAGTTGAGCGCTATGGCGGCCGCCAACACGTCCTCAAACGCCTGCATCACGTTCGACGTGTACATAGAGGCTACGAACAGCACCAACAGCCAGATCACGCGCTTCCCCCACAGGAGGAGGGGAGACGCCTGCATATACGGGACGTCCAGCGGCGCCGAACCACCCATCATCTCAACGTCTTCCGTGGTCTCTTCCTTCAAAATGGCACGCACGGTATCGCTTGTGATAACCCCCAGCAGATACTTACCGTCCATCACCGGAACGACTTCGGAGTCAAGCGTACGAACCCGGTGCACAACCTTTTCCTGGTCCGCCAACGGCTTCACAGACCACTGTTGCACGCGTTCAGCGGGTGTCATATGGTCTTCGACGCGGTCGGCGCGCTTCGCCAGCACCATTTCTTTAGGGGAAAGCCATCCCAGAACGACCTGACCGCCCGGCTCAGAACGGGTGACGAAAACGCCCTCCTCAAGGTACTCCGGGTCACGCCTTGCAGCCTCAACTGCGTCCAGCATCGTCGCGTCTAGGTCCACCCGTAGGTATTCGGGGCGCATGCGGGAGGCGGCAGTATCGTCCGGCCACGCCAAAAGTCCGCGGACGAGGGCGGAATGAGAGAACTCCATGGCCCGCAGGACATCGCGCGTATCGCCCTCGTCCATATAGTCGATGACGCTGGCCGCGTCGTCAGAGTCCAGTGTCTCCAATAGACCAGCCGCGACAGGGAGCGGGAGCTTCTTGAGGAACGTGAACGCCTGGTATTCGTCGATGGAGTCCAACAGTTCACGAGCGGACGCCGGGGTAAGCAGGTCGGTTAACGCAGATGCCTGCGCGTCATCGAGGGCGTTCACCTGCTCCCCCATCACATCGTGGTCCGCGTCTGCGAGCCACAGGGAGAGCGCCCGTGGAGTGCCCGCGGACAGGACGTCGTTGAGGGTACGGGGTACCACCGACTTGGGGCCGGGAACCCCAGCGTGTGAGTTCTTCTTCTTCATATTGCGCCTTGGATCGAGGGTGGCTTGATGCCTTCTTTCCTCGCGTCCGCGCCTTCGCACCTGCGGCAGGGCCGCTAAGTCACATCGCCCGTGACTGCGGCGGAGGCGGACACGAGCTGTTACTTTGACTTCCCAAGTGTTGGGCCACCCCCTTCAAGTCACATGTCGCATAGGCCGACTTCGCGGGCCATTCGTAAGCGAACCTCACCCAGTCTACCCCCCCAGCACCGTTTGCTGGTTTCGTCGCAGGCCGTGTGACGTAGCTCCAAAATCCGCAGCGCCGGGACTTTGGAACCAATCTGTAACATTCGTGTTCAAACCCAGTGTGAACTGCACGTTTACACGATTGTTATAAAAATTCGCGGATCAAATGATGAACTGAGAGCCAAAAAGTGCGGCCTCGTCGTTATGGTGCTCAAGTCTGGGTGCTAATTGTGCCCCGAGATATCTAGATCCTTTAAGGAGGGACTATGCGTTTGAGGAAGACTTGGTTGGCCATCCCGGCCGTCCTTGCACTCTCGCTGGGCGCCTGCTCAAGCGGCGGCTCCACCAGCAAGCAAAGCGGAGACCAGAGCGGCGATGCCGGCGCGGCGGTTCCCGGTGACGTAATCACTGCGAACTCCTCTGAGCCCCAGAACCCACTCATCCCGACCAACACCAATGAGGTTGGCGGCGGCAAGCTGGTCGACCTGCTCTTCGCAGGCTTGGTCTACTACGCAGCTGACGGCAGCGTACACAACGACATTGCAGAGTCCATCGACACCGATGACTCACAGACCTACACCGTGAAGCTGAAGGCTGATCAGAAGTTCTCCGACGGAACCCCCGTTACCGCTGCATCTTTCGTTGATGCTTGGAACTTGGGCGCCAAGGATGAGCACCTGTCTGCTTACTTCTTCTCCCCCATTGAGGGAACCACGGAAGACGGGCTGCTGGAAAGCGGCGACACCATGTCCGGACTGGAAGTTGTGGACGACACAACCTTCACCATCAAGCTGAAGCAGCCGGAGTCTGACTTCCCGCTGCGTTTGGGCTACTCCGCGTTCTACCCGCTCCCGCAGTCGACTCTTGACGATGTTGAGAAGGGCGGCGAAGAGCCTATCGGAAACGGCCCGTACAAGATCGGCCCGGGTGGCTGGGTCCACAATGAGAGCATTGAGCTGGTCCCGAACGACACCTACACCGGTGATCGTGCAGCCAAGAACTCTGGCGTGAACTTCGTCTTCTACCCGACGCAGACCGCTGCATACGCAGACCTGCTGTCCGGTCAGTTGGACGTTCTGGACGCGGTCCCGGATGAGGCTCTGGCCACCTTCGAATCCGAACTGGGTGATCGTGCGATCAACCAGCCGGCTGCTATCTTCCAGTCCTTCACCATCCCGGAGCGCTTGGCACACTTTGAGGGTGAAGAGGGCATCCTGCGTCGTCAGGCCATCTCAATGGCTATCAACCGCGAAGAGATCACCGAGGCGATCTTCTCCGGCACGCGCACCCCTGCCCGTGACTTCACGTCCCCGGTTATTGCTGGCTACGACGCAAACCTCGCGAACGCGACCGTCCTAGACTTCGATCCTGAGAAGGCACAGGAGCTGTGGGCACAGGCTGAGGCAATCGATCCGTTTACCGGAAAGTTCGAACTGGCCTACAACTCTGACGGTGGCCACCAGGCATGGGTTGACGCAGTTGCAAACCAGCTGGTCAACAACCTGGGCATCGACGCCGTTGGCAAGCCGTACCCGGACTTCAAGTCACTTCGTGACGAGGTAACGAACCGCACCATCAAGACCGCTTTCCGCACCGGCTGGCAGGCAGACTACCCGGCTCTGGGTAACTTCCTCGGCCCGCTATACGCAACCGGCGCAGGCTCGAACGATGGCGACTACTCCAACCCTGACTTCGATGCATTCCTGAATGATGCAGCGGCTGCAACCGATGTCGAAGAGGGCAACAAGCTGCTCCAGGACGCTCAGGAAATCCTCCTGACCGACCTGCCGGCTATCCCCACCTGGTACTCCAACGTGACCGGCGGCTACTCTGAGGCCGTTTCGAACGTTGAGTTCGGCTGGAACTCCGTGCCGTTGTACTACAACATCACGAAGTAGATCGCATAAATAGCGCGTGAAGTGTTCACGGGGTGGCGGCTTTTGGCTGCCACCCCGTGATCGCGTTATAGTCCAGATCATCCTGTAGGCCCAGCCAAGGACCCATTTATGCCTAGATATATTGGGCGCCGGCTTTTGCAGACCATCCCGGTCTTCTTCGGCGCGACCTTTTTGATCTTCGCCATGGTGTATTTAATGCCAGGCGACCCCGTTGCTGCCCTGGGCGGTGACCGCGGTCTTGACCCGACTGTTCAAGCTCGGATCAGGGCCGAATACAACCTCGATAAGCCATTCTGGATGCAGTATCTGCTGTATCTGAAGGGCGTGATGACGTTTGACTTCGGTAAGACGTTCTCCGGCCGCCCTGTCGCTGAACAGATGGCCCACGCCTTTCCCATTACGATTCGCCTGGCCTTCATGGCCATCACCATCGAAGCCGTCTTCGGTATTTTCTTCGGTGTAATCGCGGGCATGCGCAAGGGCAAGTGGTTTGACTCCACAATCCTCGTGTTCTCCATGGTTCTTATCTCCGTACCGACCTTCGTTATCGGCTTCCTGCTCCAGTACTTCGTGGGTGTGAAGTGGGGTCTGCTACCAACAACCGTTGGCGCAAACGTCACCTTCAAGTCGTTGTTGATGCCCGCCATTGTGCTCAGCGCAGTCTCCTTGGCGTACATCATTCGACTAACCCGCCAGTCGATCTCAGATACGGCCGGTGCAGACTTCGTACGGACGGCCCGGGCCAAAGGCCTAACCTCCGGTTCGGTGATGAACCGGCACATCCTGCGAAACTCACTCATCCCAGTCGTGACCTTCATCGGCGCAGACCTCGGTGCCCTCATGGGCGGCGCAATTGTCACGGAGGGGATCTTCGGGATCAACGGTGTCGGCGGCATGCTCTGGCAAGGCATCATCCGCGGTGAGCCATCCTCGGTTGTTTCGGTGACGACCGCTCTGGTTTTGGTCTACATCGTTGCCAACCTGCTAGTTGACCTGCTTTACGCGGTCTTGGACCCAAGGATCCGTTATGTCTGAGTCTCTTGTTCCCCCCGCGGGTCTGAAGAAGACCCGACCCGGCCAAGAACGTTTCGTTTCTCCTACGGACGAAACTGGTCTTGGCGCGGTTGACGCGGTCGCTGATGATTCGGCGCCCTCATCCATGTGGGGCGAAGCATGGAAGAACCTACGGGTCCGCCCACTCTTCTGGGTTGCCGCAGCGATCATCACTGTCGCGGTTCTGCTTTCCCTGTTCCCATCGCTGTTCACCAGCCAGAACCCAAAGTTCTGCGAACTGTCGAACTCCCTGGCCTCACCGCGTTCGGGTCACCCATTCGGATTTGACCGCCAGGGCTGCGACATCTACTCGCGCGTGATCTACGGAGCAAGGGCGTCCGTGTCAGTCGGCCTGTTCACGACCGTCATCGTGACCCTCCTCGGAACCGTGATCGGCACCTTGGCCGGCTACTTCGGAGGCTGGATTGACGCCGTCATGTCCCGCTTGACGGACATCTTCTTCGCGGTGCCTCTGGTTCTGGCCGCTATCGTTTTCATGCAGCTCTTCAAGGAGAACCGCAACGTCTGGATGGTCGTGTTCATTCTTTCCGTCTTTGGTTGGACATCGATTGCGCGAATCGCGCGCGGTGCCGTCATGTCGGGCAAGAATGAGGAGTATGTGACGGCTGCACGCGCCACCGGCGCTTCGCGTTGGCGCATTGTTACGTCCCACATCCTTCCGAATGCCGCGGCACCGATCATCGTTTACGCGACGGTCGCGCTGGGTACGTTCATTGTCGCGGAGGCAACGTTGTCATTCCTAGGTGTTGGTCTCCCGCCAGACATCGTCTCATGGGGTGGCGACATCAGCCGCGCCCAGGCAGCCCTGCGCACACAGCCCATGGTGCTGTTTTACCCCGCGATTGCGCTGGGCATGACGGTACTTAGCTTCATCATGATGGGCGACGTCGTGCGCGACGCCCTCGACCCGAAGGCACGTAAACGATGACAGACATGGGTTTCATTCCTGACGACAAAGACCTGAACAGGTCCTACCGCTCCAAGAAGGATGGCGATAAGCCCCTGGGAGAAGACCGGGAACAGTTCTTCGCTGGTGCAGAGCCGTTGGCTGAGTATCAGGACGACACGGACGCACCAGGTGTCCTGCAAGAACGCGCGGATCGCGCCACAATGGACGCGGCTGCAGCGAGCGAGGGCGGGGAACCGGATGGTCGCACCGTCTACGAAGAGTCCCTCGTAGAGGACGCGGTGGCCGTGGCTGCGGCGGAGGCGCACCACCTGGATCCAACCAAGCCACTTCTGGAGATCCGCGACCTGAACGTCGCGTTCAAGTCCTCCACGGGTATGGTTCCCGCGGTTCGTGACGCGAACTTGACGATCTACCCGGGTCAAACCGTTGCGATCGTAGGTGAGTCGGGTTCGGGTAAGTCAACGACCGCTGCTGCAATCATCGGCCTTTTGCCGGGAACGGGGCAGGTCACGGGTGGTTCCATTAAGTTCGAGGGCGAAGACATCGCGAAGCTCTCACCCAAGCAGTGGGTGAAACTGCGCGGCTCACAGATCGGCATGGTCCCCCAGGACCCAATGACGAACCTGAACCCCGTGTGGCGGATTGGCACTCAGATCAAGGAGTCGCTCCTTGCGAACAACGTGGTGCCACGTTCGGAAGCCGGGCAGCGGGTCGCTGACCTTTTGGAGAACGCGGGTCTACCCGATGCGCCACGTCGTGCGAAGCAGTACCCGCATGAGTTCTCAGGAGGTATGCGCCAGCGTGCACTAATCGCGATTGGCCTTGCCGCACACCCGAAGCTCCTGATTGCTGACGAACCGACTTCCGCCCTCGACGTGACCGTGCAGAAGAGGATCCTGAACCACTTGGCGTCAATGACCGCTGAGATGGGGACGGCGGTTCTCTTCATCACCCACGACCTGGGGTTGGCGGCGGAGCGCGCTGAACAGCTTGTGGTTATGCACCGCGGACGTGTCGTTGAGTCTGGTCCGGCACTGGAGATCCTCCAGAATCCGCAGCACCCGTACACGCAGCGTCTGGTCGCCGCAGCTCCGTCTTTGGCGTCGAAGAGGATTATCTCTGCTCACGAAAAGGGCATTGAGACCACTTCGGAAGAACTGATTGGCTCCGGCGCCGGATCCACTTCTACGGAAGAGATCGTCCGGGTTGAGAACTTGGTGAAAGAGTTTGAGATCCGCGGCGCAAAGGGTGAGCAAAAGATCCTGCGTGCCGTCGACGACGTTACGTTTGGTGTCCGCACGGGAACGACGCTTGCGATCGTGGGTGAGTCCGGTTCAGGGAAGTCAACGGTCGCGAACATCATCCTGAACCTGTTGGATCCCACTTCTGGCAAAGTGTTCCTGAGGGGACAGGATCTGGCGACTCTGAACAGCAAGCAGCTCTTTGACTTGCGGCGCACCCTCCAAGTCGTGTTCCAGAACCCATACGGCTCTTTGGACCCCATGTATTCGATTTATCGGATCATTGAGGAGCCCTTGCGTGTGCATCGCGTGGGGAACAAGTCGGAGCGTGTCAAGCGGGTTTCGGAGTTACTGGACCTGGTGTCCCTGCCTCGCTCTGTCATGCGTCGCTATCCAAATGAGCTCTCCGGTGGTCAGCGACAGCGTGTTGCAATCGCCCGTGCCTTGGCGCTAAACCCAGAGGTTGTTGTGTTGGATGAGGCGGTTTCCGCCCTCGACGTGCTGGTCCAAGACCAGATCCTAAACCTCCTGAATGACCTTCAGGCAGAACTGGGTCTGACGTACCTGTTTATCACCCATGACTTGGCTGTGGTCCGCCTGATTGCAGATGACGTCGTGGTGATGGAGAACGGGCGGGTCGTGGAGGCCGCAACTTCGGAGGAACTGTTCTTGAATCCGAAGCAGGAATACACGCGTGAGCTTATCGATGCAGTGCCTGGTCACTCCATCCCGCTGGGGCTGGGATAGGCCATGACGTTTGGTGCTGATGTCCGTGCCGTCCTGATAGATATGGACGGCACGGCCGTCGACTCCAATGCGATCGTCGAACAGAGCTGGGCGGAAGTTGCCGCGGAGTTCGACCTAGATCTGAACGAACTGCTGGCCTTTTCTCACGGGCGTCCCGGAACTGAGACCTTTGAGAAGTTTGTGCCAAGCATGCCAGCGGAGGAAGTCCAAGCACGCAACGCGGCCATGTTGGTCCGTGAGCATGAACTGGCGCCGCTTGTGAAGCCAATAGCGGGCGCCAAACACTTCCTAGAATTCCTTGATGCACTTGGGGTCCCATGGGCTCTTGTTACATCCGCACCCCGGTCACTGGCGCAAGCCCGCTTCAAACATGCAGGGCTGCCATGGCCAACTGTAAGTGTCACCGTCGACGACATTGAGGTCGGTAAACCCGACGCTGAGGGCTACCTACGCGCAGCGAGTCTTCTGGGCGTGAACGCCGCAGACTGTATCGTCCTCGAGGATGCTGCGGCTGGAGTCCGTGCTGGTCTGGCTTCCGGAGCGAAGGTCATCGTCGTGGATCCATCCGGACCATTGGCACCGGAGCGGCTGGGCCCTGAGGAGCACCTGAAAGGGAACATTGTCGCACAGCTTCCGAACCTGGCCTCCGTACAGGTTGCGCGAAGCCACGCACCGGGCGTTTTCCGCCTGACCTGGGCATAGGTCTCCTGCATTTCGCTAGGCCATCCGATTCCCACGCTACCCAGCGCTCCCCTTCATGGGGGCGAGGGCGAACTACCTTTAGCAAGATTCGGTGAATAGCCACCGCTTGATACTCACAATGGAAGGGGCGGGTCCACGGACCCGCCCCTTCTCACGTATAACCACCCAGGCTGCGCCTACGGTGACGCCGACCTAGACTTCCTCAGGAATCATTGAGATCGCACCACAAGGGCATTCTTCTGCGCACAGGCCGCAACCCTTGCAGTAGTCGTACTTGAACTCATACTCACCGGGCTTCAGCTTCGTGATCGCGTTGTCGGGGCAAACACCGAAACAGTTGTCGCAGCCGAAACAGTTGCCGCACGACATGCAGCGCCGTGCCTCAAAGACTGCCGACTCTTCATCCAAGCCCTGTACGACCTCGTCAAACGTGGATGAACGCCTAGCCCCCTCGATCTTCTGACGAACCTGCTTTGGGGCATCCGCGTAGTACCACGTGTTCATTCGTCCAAGTGTGGCTACAGGGTGCTTCGGTGGCGCAATGTACTCTTGGCCGCGCAGGTACGCGTCGATGTAGCGCGCTGCCTTCTTCCCGTGGCCAATGGCGACGGTAACGGTGCGCTCCGAAGGAACCATGTCTCCGCCCGCGAAAACACCCGTCAGGCCGGTCATCATCTGGCTGTTCACCTTGACGACACCATCCACGATCTCAATCGCGTCACTGTCCTCAATGAGGCTCAAGTCAGCTTCCTGACCAAGAGCCATAACCAGAGAGTCCGCGCCCAGCTCTTCCAACTCTCCCGTTGGCTGAGGGAAGCCCTTCTCATCCAGTTCCATCTTCTCAATGGTGATACTTCCGCCATCCACGTGTTTCACCGTGGAAAGCCAGCGCATCATAATGCCCTCTTCCTCAGCCTCCGCAACCTCTGTGTCGTGGGCGGGCATGCGGTCGCGGGTACGGCGGTAAAGGATCACGGCCTCTTCGGCACCCAACCGTTTGGCCGTGCGTGCAGCGTCAATCGCCGTATTTCCGCCACCGTAAACCACAACGCGCCTTCCCAGAAGCGGCTTTTCCCCAACTTCTGTGTCGGCCAGCATCGTCACCGCGTCCATGATCTTCGCGGATTCACCCGCGGGGATGTGGGCACGTTTGCCGATGTGGGCGCCAACCGCAACAAAGACAGCGTCGTATTGTTTCTGCACCTCTTCGATGTCCGTGACCTTTGAGTTGAACTCAAAGTGGACGCCCATATCCTTGATGCGGTCAATCTCCGCGTCCAGGATTTCGCGGGGGAGCCTGTACTTCGGGATACCAAAGCGCATCATTCCACCGGCCATTGGCCCTGCATCCCGGACAAAGACCTTATGCCCCAGCCGTCGCAGGTGGTAGGCGGCAGACAGCCCGGAGGGACCGGCACCGATCACTAGGACACGCTTTCCCGTAGGGGGTGCTGTCACAGAGATCTTCCATCCCTCATCGATTGCCTTATCGCCAAGAAAGCGTTCGATCGAGTTGATCCCCACCGCCTCATCGACGAAGCCGCGGTTACAGACGGTTTGACACGGGTGGTAGCACACGCGCCCCATGACGGCGGGCAGGGGGTTGTCGGCCATGATCTGACGCCACGCGCCCTCATAATCCCCCTCTTCTGCGCGATATAGCCACTGCTGGATGTTCTCACCCGCTGGGCAGCCCTGATTACACGGCGGAAGCAGGTCCACGTAGATCGGACGCTCACTACGCCACGAGCCCGTCTCATTCAGCAGTGACGAGCCCACCTCAAGCGTGATCGCAAACGGTTTTGGATCGACGATAGTCATCTTCTACTTCTCCTCTTCGCCATCTACGACGTCGGCAACGCCAAATACTTCAGTTTTCGGGTCGAGGACGGACGGCCCCGCGCTGATGCCGGACGAGTCGATCAGTTCCTCACTGCGCCCCAAAGGTTCCTCTGCGGCCTCCGCAACCGCCGTGGCCTCCGCTTCCTCCACGACTTCGTCCCTGCGCGTCTCCAGCGGCTTGTCTGTCGCTGATCCGCTACCGGCCTTAGTGTGTCCACGACCCGTATCGGCGCCCGCGGACATGCGTCCGTCACGCTCAAACTCCGGTCGCATGACAGTGGAGAAGCTTTCCCCCTCCAGCTTGCTCTTCTTCCGCTTCCCGAATGCGGCCTCTACTTGCGCCCTCTTCGTTTCCGCCGTGGCCGCACGGATCGTGTCGTAGCGCCCCTCCGGGTCCTCAGGTGCATTCACGACGCGCTCTAGGACGTCGGAATCCAACTGGTCCACGTCAATCAGCCCGTACCTGCGGATGTTACGGTCGCAGATCGCCTGCAGACGCTCCAGAGCCTCCTCATCACGATGGGGACGGAACAGGGATGCGAAGCGCCGCTGCGACTTCAGGTACTCCTCAACGGGCGCCGGACGACGGATCTTGGAGACGGACGTGACTTCCCCCGCCTCTGCCTCAAACACCGGGAAGAACCCCGTTTGCGTGGCCAGGCGCGCCAGTTTGATCGTTTCGTTCGAGGGCGTTCCCCAGCCCAGCGGACACGGAACCAACACGTGTATGTAGCGCGCTCCGCGGAACGTCATCGCTTTGCGGACCTTGTATTCGAGGTCGCGCAGGTCCGCAACGGTTGCCGTGGCGACATACGGTATCTCATGAGCCATGGCAATGCGCGCCATGTCCTTACCCTGACCGAAGACGTTTCCAGGGTGCTTACCCACCGCCTGGGTGGTGGCGGTGCGCGCTGTGGGTGGCGTGGCACCTGAGCGCTGCACGCCCGTGTTCATGTACGCCTCATTGTCGTAGCAGATGTAGAGGACGTCGTCGTTGCGCTCAAACATGCCCGACAGGCAACCCATTCCGATGTCGACGGTTCCGCCGTCACCACCTTGGGCGACAACGCGCGTATCCAAGCCCCGGGCGCGCATCGCTGCGGCGACACCGGTGGCAACAGCAGGTGCGTTCCCAAACAGGGAGTGCAGCCAAGGAACCGTCCACGCCGACTCCGGGTACGGCGTCGAGAAGACCTCTAGACAGCCGGTCGCGTTTACCGCAACCAGGTCGCCATCCGTCTCTGCCATGGCCGTGTCGAGGGCGTATCTGGCTCCCAACGCCTCCCCACATCCCTGGCAGGCGCGGTGCCCGGACGTGAGGGAGTTGAAGCGGTGTGGATCGGACTGGATGGATCGGTCAATGACCTCCGCCAGCCTATTTCCAACTGCGTAAGAGCCAACCTGGTAGAACTTCACGTTGTCGCGCGCCGGGATCTCCGTTGCGCGAGTTGCGGGTATTCCTAAATCAACCTTCATTTCTTTCCCTACCTTCCCAGTGCCGCGTCAGTGCGTTCACGGGCAAGACGAACAAGGTTCTCTGCCGCGGGTCCGGAGCGGCGGGACGCAGCCTCACGCTCCAGTTCCTTCTCAACAAGTTCTTCGTCAAGGTCTAAGAAGGTCAGCGCTTCTAACTCATCAGCCAACGCCTTGTCCATCATCTTGGATAGGGACCGCTTAGTGATCGGCCGGCCGCCAAGGCCCGCAATCACCTGATAGAACGGGACCCGCGCCTCCGGCAGCGCCGGCATGACGTGTGGCCCAACGATGCCACCAATCCCCACGCTGAAAGCCTTCTCAACAATGACGATGCGCTTCACGTCCTTCAATGCTTCGCGGATCGCTTCAGTTGGGAACGGCCGGAAGGCCACGATCCCAAGCACGCCAATCTTTTCGCCTGCCTCACGACGTTCATCAACCATGTCTTTGATGGTTCCAATGACAGAGCCAAGCGCGATCACCACTGTTTCGGCGTCTTCCATCCGGTAGGGCTTAACCAATCCCCCCGAATCGCGCCCGAACAGCTCTTTCCACTCCTCCTGCACCTTGGGAATCAGGTCCAGTGCCTGCATTTGCCGGTGATGTGCCAAGTAGCGAACTTCCGTGTAGGCCTCAGGACCGACCATGGCGCCAATGGAAACCGGGTTGGCCGGATCCAAAATCTGGCGTGGATCATAAGGCGGCAAAAACTGCTCCACCTTATCCTCATCAGGCACATCCACGATCTCCACGGCGTGAGTGAGGATGAAACCATCCATGCAGACCATAACGGGAAGCGAAAGCTCCTCCGCAATCTTGAACGCCTGAACGTGCAGGTCTGCGGCCTCCTGATTGTCCTCCGCGTACAACTGCAGCCACCCTGAGTCACGCTGGCTCATCGCATCCGTGTGGTCGTTCCAAATGTTGATCGGTGCACCGATAGCCCTGTTAGCAACGGTCATCACGATTGGCAGCCCAAGGCCTGAAGCGTTGTAAACCGCTTCCGCCATGAACAGCAGACCTTGAGATGCGGTGGCGGTGTAGGTGCGAGCACCCGCAGCACTGGCGCCGATACAGGCGGACATCGCGGAGAATTCCGACTCCACGTTGATGTATTCGCAACCCTTTAACCTGTCCTGCTTTACCAGGCTGGACAACTCCTCAACGATGTGGGTTTGCGGGCTAATCGGGTAGGCAGCGATCACTTGGGGGTGGCAGTGAGCAACCGCCTCAGCAACAGCCTTAGACCCCTCAATTTGCTTACGCATCCACGTTCTCCTTCACAAAGTCATAGGCTGCACGGGCCGCGGCAGAGTTCGACTCCGCAAGCCGCCCCCCGAAGCGGTGGCCAATTGCATCCTCAACACTGTCGATCTGAACCAGTCCGGTAAGCCCCGCCATTGCCCCAAGGAGAGCAGCATTTGGAAGAGGACGCCCCAGGTGTTCGCGTGCAATGTCGGACGCCGGAACAGTCGTCACCCTGGACGTGTCGACGTCTTTCAGTACGCCATCACGGACCAACTCATCGACAGACTTCTTTGAGTTCACGAGGGCGTAACCCCCGGGCCTCAGACCCGAAAACACATCCATTACGGCCAGGAGTGTCGGGTCCTGAACAATGATTATGTCGGGCTCCAGTACAGGCTCACGCGTACGGATCTCTTTGTCTTCAATCCGGCAGTACGACACAACAGGCGCGCCGGTGCGCTCTGAACCAAACGATGGGAAAGCCTGGGCGTAATGCCCCTCTTTGAACGCAGCCATTGCGGTCAAGTCGGATGCGGTTACAACCCCCTGGCCCCCTCGTCCGTGGATTCTAATTTCGACCATGTTTCGAATATAGAACTGTTGAGCCACCCGGGTCTGTTATCCACATGCGCGCGTTCTCAAACCTAGCCTGAGCAGGCTATATGATGTCATGCAAGGTTGTCAACGACCACCACGTACCCAGCGCCCCCACCGAAAAACACAACAACAGTGTGACGTAAGACGCGAATGAGGGCGATGAGTCAGTCGAATGCGCCGGCCCTTGCCAAGTTTCCAAAACGCGCCTGCGCGCCTTGGAACACGACAGGAATAGTTGCCGTGGGTCCGTTACGGTGCTTGGCCACGATGATGTCCGCTTCCCCTGGCCGATCGTCCTCGTCGTAATAGTCCGGCCGGTTAAGCAGCAGAACGACGTCCGCATCCTGTTCCAGTGACCCGGACTCACGCAGGTCTGCAAGCATCGGTTTGTGGTCGCTGCGCTGCTCCGGACCACGGTTCAACTGGGCGACGGCGATGACCGGAACCTCCAACTCCTTAGCAAGCAGTTTCAAGGACCTGGAAAACTCCGAAACCTCCTGCTGGCGCGACTCCACCTTCTTGCCACTACTCATTAACTGCAGGTAATCCAGAACGACCAAACCCAGGTTGTGCTGCTGCTTCAATCGTCGGCATTTGGAGCGAATCTCCAGCATCGACATGTTCGGAGAATCATCTATGTACAGCGGCGCCTTAGATACCTTGGAGACGCTCTTTGTAACCAGACTCCAGTCTTGGGGTGTCATCTCCCCGGATCGCATCTTCGACAGGAACACGCCGGTCTCCGCGGACAGGAGCCTCATCGCGATCTCCGAGCGGGACATTTCCAGACTGAACATCGCTGCGGTAATGTCGTGATGAATGGCCGCCGACCTGCACACATCCAACGCAAACGTGGATTTACCCATGGCCGGACGCGCGGCGACGATGATCATCTGCCCAGGATGGAGACCCTGCGTCAGGTGATCGAGGTCGGAAAAGCCAGAAGGGACACCCGTTAGCTTTCCCTTGTTCTTCGCGATGTTCTCAAGCTCAGAAATGATGTCGTCCGACATCTCACCGAACGACACGTAATCGGCCTTCTGTCGGCTGTCCGCAACGGAGTGCACCTCCGCCTGCGCCGCATTCAGGATCTCATCGACGTCTCCACCGTCCTCTGAGTAACCCAACTGCACGATGCGGGTGCCCGCAGACACAAGCCTTCGTAGCTGCGCCTTCTCACGCACTATGCGCGCGTAATGCGTAGCATTTGCGGTTGTCGGCACAGATGCGGTGAGACTATGAACGTAGGCTGCGCCCCCGACCCTCTGGAGGTCCCCCTTGCGACCCAACTCTGCGGTGACAGTTATCGGGTCAGCCGGTTCGCCACGTGCATACAGGTCCATGACGATGTCAAAGATCGACTCATGTTGGGGACGGTAGAAATCCAAACCCTTCAGGATTTCACCAATCTCACCAATGGCTTCCTTGGAGAGCAGCATGGAACCCAGCACTGACTCTTCAGCATCCAGCGCTTGGGGTGGCACACGATCAAACGCGTCCGGTTGTGGGTTGTCCACGTCGATTCTCCTTCTGCAACTCCCGATTGTTGATAGACCCTCGCCGCACATTAGAGGTCATCCGCAAGAATTGCGAATCCTCAATGTGGATAGAGTGTGCAAAACTGGGCCGCAAAGAGTTCCCGTCGGTGGATGACCTGTGGACAACCTGTGAAGAACTGGTTTTTACAACTATTTACGGAACATTTTCTCTGCTTTCTGAGGCCTCCGTGGATCCGCAGAGCCATGCGGCATACGCTCAGATTGGGCTATCCACAGTATTGTTCACATGTTGTGTATAACAGGAGGTCGCAAAAGTCGTGGATAGCGTGGAGCAAGAATCGCACCCTGAGGACTCAGAGTCTCAACACTCACCTGAGGGTCTCGATTTCTCGAACCGCGCCATCCTGAGCCTCGCCATCCCAGCGTTGGGCGCCCTGATAGTGGAGCCCCTCCTCCTGACCATCGACTCCATCATGATCGGTTCGCTGGGCACCGCACCTCTTGCTGGCTTGGCACTCGCATCCACCATCCTCACCACGGTCGTAGGATTGTTCGTCTTCCTGGCGTATGCCACGACCGCCCTCGCCGCACAGGCCGTGGGACGAGGGCGCCCCGCCGAGGGCGTCCAGGCGGGTATCGACGCGATGTGGCTGGCTCTGACCATCGGACTGGTCGTCATGGTCGCCCTAATGGTTGGAGCGCCCTGGATAGTCACTTGGATGGGTGCGGAACCTACCGTATACACGCAGGCAACCGCCTATCTTCGTGGTGCCGCGCCGGGTGTGGCTGCGATGCTGGTGATACTTGCAGCAACGGGCACGTTACGTGGCGTCCTCGACATGAAGACACCTCTGTACGTCGTGTCAGGTGGTGCCGTGGTCAACGTCGGGATAAACCTTCTGCTCATTTTCGGCTTGAAGCTGGGGATCCTGGGAGCGGGCATCGGCCTATCGGTTACGCAGACGCTGATGTGTCTCACGTTGGTGTACGTAGTGGTTCGTAAAGCGAGGCCGCTCGGAGTGTCATTCAGGCCGTCTCTTACCGGACTACGCGGCTCCATCGGTGCGGGGCTGCCCCTGCTTATCCGCACGCTGTCTCTGCGGATCGCGCTGCTGTCAACCGTCGCTATCGCAACGCAGGCGGGTGTCATCGCACTGGCCGCACACCAGGTTGTGAATACGGTGTGGACGATGGCGGCGTTTGCGTTGGACGCCCTCGCTATCGCTGCGCAGTCCCTTGTCGGGGTGGCGTTGGGACGTGGCCACCGCGGCCAGCTACGGGCTGTGATTACGCGCATGACAGTCTGGGGTGCGGGGAGCGCCGCAGTGATTGGTGCGGCCGTCGCGCTGACCTCAAAGTGGCTACCGCTGGCGTTCGGCACCGATCCTCAGATGCACGCGGCCGCAAGCGGTGCGCTCCTGGTAGCGGGCCTCCTAATGCCCATTGGCGGCGTCGTGTTCCTCCTTGACGGGGTGATGATCGGGGCGGGAGAAGGAAAATACCTTGCTTGGATTGGGATGGTTACCCTAGCGTTGTATCTTCCGGCGCTCTGGTGGCTACGGATTCGCATAATCGCCCTCGCCCCTCCCCTAGACGCGGGTGAGCAAGCCGGGATCCTTGCCCTTCTGTGGGCCGCATTTGCCGGATGGTTCATGGCTTTGCGGGCAATAACGAACGCAATGAGAGCATTCTCCCCGAAACTGGGCTACTCCACCGCGGGGTAAGCAGGGTAAGGTGGTGCGTTGGGTGACCCTTGGGCTCGGAATTCTTGCCTTAGGTTTGCCTGTCGCAAGACCCTCCTGCCACGGAATGTCCGTGGCCGTGAAGACCGTAGGAGGTGGGGATTAATTGCGCGCATATGAATTGATGGTCATCCTCGACCCAACAGTTGAGGAACGTTCCGTGGGCTCCTCCATGGAAAAGATCCTGAAGCAGGTGACCGCCGCTGGTGGCACCGTTGACAACATTGATGTTTGGGGTAAGCGCACTCTGGCTTACGAAATCGATAAGAACACCGAAGGTGTTTACGTCGTGTCGCAGATGCACACGACCCCGGATGTCGCAAAGGAAATCGACCGCCAGCTAAACCTGAATGAGTCGGTTCTTCGGACCAAGCTTCTGCGTCTAGACGCCAAGAAGTAGAAACCTGCAGCCAAGAAGGTAGATCAATGGCTAACGATACGGTCATTACCGTCATAGGTAACCTAACGGGAGACCCAAACCTGCGTTACATCAACAGTGGAACCGCAGTGGTCGACTTTACGGTTGCTTCCACCCCTCGCACATTCGACCGCAATACGAACCAGTGGAAGGACGGGGATACGCTATTTCTCCGCTGTTCCGCCTGGCGGGAGTACGCGGAGAACATTGCGGAATCCCTCACGAAGGGTACGCGCGTCATTGTGCAGGGACGCTTGGTGCAGCGCTCATATACGCCACGTGATGGCGGAGAGCAGCGCACTGTCGTAGAGCTGCAGGTCGAAGAAGTCGGTCCTGCATTGCGCTACGCGAAGGCGCAGATCACCCGGACACCACGTCAGGGTGGCGGTGGCGGCTTCGGCGGAGACTCTGGTGGACGCGGTGGTGCATCATTCGGTGGAGGGGGCGGCTACAACGCTCCTGTCCAGCAGCAGGCGCCTAGGAATGACTTCTCTGCAGGGGGCTTCGGTGCACCCGCGGGGGGCCAGGACAACGACGCGTGGGCAACGCCAGGCACGGCTCAGTTCGACGACGATCCACCTTTCTAAATACTTTTCAGAATCTGCTGTCCTAGTGCCGGAGCTTTCTGGGGGCTAGGGCGAACACCAAGAGGAGACCAAAAATGGCGAAGCCAAATCTTCGCAAGCCGATGAAGAAGAAGATCGGCCCCGTTCGCACAGTGAAGCTGGGCGAAATTGATTACAAAGACACCGCCCTGCTGCGCAAGTTCATTTCTGATCGTGGCAAGATCCGTGCGCGTCGCGTGACCGGTGTTTCCGTCCAGGATCAGCGCAAGCTCGCTAAGGCAATCAAGAATGCCCGTGAGATGGCGCTGCTGCCTTACTCGACCACTGGTCGCTAAGAAGGAGGACGTTACATGGCTACAAAACTCATTCTGAGCCGCGACATTGAGCGCTTGGGGTCCGCTGGTGAAGTCGTGGAGGTAAAGGACGGTTACGCACGTAACTACCTGATCCCCCGTGGCTACGCAGTTCGTTGGACGAAGGGCGCACAGCGCCACATCGACATGAACCTTGAGCGTCTGCGCAAGGCTGAGATCAACTCCGTTGAAGATGCAATCGCACTGCGCGACCGCATCGAAGCGGAAGGCGCAACCACCGTCACCGTCAAGGCCGGTGCAAATGGACGCCTGTTCGGCGCGGTTTCGCCGAAGCACATGGCTTCTGCGCTCCAGGCCCAGTTCGGTGTCCCGTTTGATCCACGCAACATCGAATTTGAGTCGACCATCAAGAAGACGGGCACGTACGCCGTGACCATCAAGCTGCTTCCTGAGGTTATCGCAAAGACTGAACTTGTCGTCACCGCAGTTGACGCTTAGTTTTTAGTTGGGCAGACGCCCAACACGAAGGCGGCCTTCCCGTTGTGGGGAGGCCGCCTTCTTATATTTCAAACAGACGCTGGGCAAATTCCCAGCCTAGTTCCGCCCGGAAAGCCCTCAACGTGCGGAAGCCTTCTGCCTTGCAGGAGGCGTAGCCGTCCCCTGCAAGGCATCAGCCAGGCTAGCCGTTCGACTGCGACGGATCAGGAGGTGACGGAGCCGGTTCCGGCTCCGGCTCTGGCTCTGGCTCCGGTGTGGGCGTGGGCTCAGGAGTTGGTGTCGGCGTCGGCGCGGGCGAATGCCCGGAGCTCTGTGGCTCCCGCGTCGGCTGCTTATCGACCGCGTCCTTCACGATCCATGGGAAGTCCTCCACAGGCACGTTGAACAACGCCTTCTGCATGAACGCCAGCCAGATGTCCGCCGGCCAGTCGCCGCCGTGCACCTCCCACACGTCACCTATGGGAGGCAGCGGAAGCATCGCCCCGTCCTCGCCAACATTGAACAGCGACACCGCAGTGGTGTACTGCGCAACAAAGCCTGCGAACTGCGCCGACTTCGTCTCTTCCGACGTACCGGTCTTTCCACCCATCGGGCGGTCGAGGGCGGACAGTTGCGACGCGCTTCCGCCTGATTCCGTGGGTGCTTGAAGGGCAGGAAGGATGGTTGTAATAGTGCTGGCAGGAAACACGCGTTCTTTGGTTTTCGGTGCCTGGTACACAGTGTTGCCATTCGAATCGGCCACGCTGTCCACGATGTGCGGCGTCACCCGTTCACCACCGTTAGCCAGCGTTGCGTAGATGTGCGTCAGGTCTATGTTGCGGGGCGAAGAGAAGCCCAGAACATTCAGGAGCGTCGGCTCCAGACCCGGCGTGTCCTCAGGCAGCCCCGCCTCTACCAGCGTGTCCACAAAAGCCTGCGGGCCAATCATTTCATTGATTTCGACGTACGCGGTGTTAGAGGAAACTTTCGTGGCCTGCACTGCTGATATCTGCCCGTAGGAGATGTTGCTGACGTTCTGCACCGTCAGTCCTGCGAACTCTTGCGGGGAGTTACCGTTGAAGGTTTTCCAAATTGAGTTTCCGTCCTCCACGTAGGGGATAAGGGCGAAGGGCTTGAGAACAGATCCTGCCATCGCGGTAGCTTGCGTCGCGGCGTTGACGTACTGGTTTTGATAGTCGTCACCTGCGAACTCTGCAACGATCGCGCCCGTTGCGTTGTCCACGCTGGACAACGCAACGCGGACCGATTCCGGGGTGTCTTCGGGGAGCATGGTTCCGGCTTCCACCGCAACCGCCTGCATGTCGAAGTCCAACGTGGAGGTCACGCGCAGACCACCCGCATCGATCTCTTCCTCAGTGAACGATCCGGAACTGACCAGCTCTTCGCGGATCTGCTGTAGCAGGTACCCGCTCCATCCCTTGAGCTCAGTTCCAATAGATGCTCCGGGTGGGATCGTCGTCGGGAATGTTTGAGCGGATGCTTCGGCTTGGGAGATCATCCCCTCCTCAACCATCAGGTCAAGCACTCTCTGCCAACGTTCCTGTGCCTTCTGGGGGTTCTCAGCCGGATCCCACGCGCTGGGAGCGGGAATGATGCCCGACAGCATAGCCGCCTGCGACAGGTCTAACTCACTAGCGGGAATACCAAAGTACGCCTCCGACGCCGCCTCAATCCCATAGGAGTTACGCCCGAAGTAGATCGTATTCATGTAGTTGTCCAAGATCTCTATCTTGGACTGACTGCGGTTGATCTTGAGCGCCATCAGCGCTTCATTCAGCTTGTCCATGTAGGACTTCGTTGGATTACCGATGTAGTAGTTTTCCACGTATTGCTGGGAGAGCGTGGATGCACCTTGGCGTGCACCACCACGCAGGTTGTTTATCAGAGCCCTAGCGATGCCCTTTACGTCCACCCCTGCGTTCGTGTAGAAGGTCCTGTCCTCAGACGCAACAACCGCATCCGTGACATATTGAGGCAGCTCCTCCACGTCAATGATGGTGCGGTTCACTTCTGAGAACCTACCCAGCTCTGTTTCAGAGTCGTTGTAGTAGATGACAGTAGTCTGCGCCAAGGCGAATTCACTGGGTGCCGGGACCTGCACTCTGGAGTACAGCAGCATGAAAACCGCGCCACCAAGAATGATGGCGGAAGAAATGGCGATGACGATCGTGAGCGCTATCTTCTTGGCCCACTTGCCCTTCTTCTTGGGCGCCGAATCCTCCACTACCGCATCATCTCCATCCGTATTCACCGTTCCAACCGCATCATCAAAAGTCGGCGGAGGAGGAGCCAGGCTGCCCGCGGCACCGTCTCTCAGAGCGCCGCCAAGTGTCGGCGCAGCGGCCGCTGCGGGCGGTGCGTATGCCTCCGTTGGTTGTGCGTCGGAGGTTGGCTGTGTGGCCGCCGTTGAAATGGCCGCTTGGTCCGCCGCGATGGGCGCACTCACCTCTGACACCGGACCCTCCGCGCCAGCCGACTCCCGTTTTTTGTAGTGTCTGGCAGCACGACTGCCAATTGGCGGCGGAGGCACACCCGTGCCCGAAGCGCCTTTCGGCGTATCCCCCGATGGGTCCTGATTCGAATCCTGACTGTAAGCCACGCATCCTCCGATCAACGTCTGCTGCGTACTCTCTTTGGGCCAGACTAAACCAGACTCTCCTAAACGCCGCCTAATGCGCCCGGTTTTGTGACGAAAACGCGCCCTTATTTGTCCTGGTCGCTCCACCAGTCAAGAAGACGTTGCGTGGCGACGTCACGCCCGACCTCGCCTTCCTCCATGCGTAGACCTAGGAGGAACTTGTACGCGCGCCCAACGGCGGGCGAGGGCGAGATATCCAAAATACGCATGATGTCCTCACCGGTAAGTTCGGGACGGATGGAATCCAACTGTTCCTTTTCTTTCAGACTTGCTATCCGATCTTCCAGGTCGTCGTAAGCGTCGCGCAGGAACTGGGCTTTGCGTCGGTTGCCAGTCGTTACATCAGCGCGCGTCAGTCGGTGCAGCCGCTCCAGTTGGTCACCCGCATCAGCAATGTAGCGTCGCACTGCCGCGTCCGTCCAAGACTGCTCCCCGTAGCCGTGGAAACGCAGATGGCCGGCCACCAAGTCGGTCACAGCCTTGGTGGTGGCCTTATCGAAGCGCAGAGCCTTCATGCGTTTTGCCGCCATCTTGGCACCTACAATTTCATGGTGGTAGAAGGTCACTTTTTTCCCTTCAAAACGCCGTGTGGCAGGCTTACCGATGTCATGCATCAGAGCTGCAAGACGCAGAATGAGGTCGGGGCCAGGTACGGGACCGTCCTCCCCGGTTTCCAGCGCCATGGCCTGGTCCAACACTGTCAGCGTGTGCTCATACACGTCTTTGTGTCGTCCGTGTTCATCGACGGTGGACACGAGGTCGGCGAGCTCAGGGAAGACGTAGGCGGCAACCCCCGTGTAGACCATCAGTTCCAGTCCACGGCGAGGGCGTGGGCTCAAGAGTAGACGCTCCAGCTCACCGCGGATTCGCTCCGCAGATACGATCTCAAGTCTGGGCGCCTCTTCAGTCATCGCTTCCATCACTTCGAGGTCGACGTCCAACCCCAGCTGGGCCGTAAAACGCGCGGCACGCATCATGCGCAGCGGGTCGTCACGAAACGATTGAACTGCGGACACGGGGGTACGCAGGATTCCCGCAGCCAGATCCTCTAAGCCACCAAATGGGTCCACCAGAACCATCTGCGGCAGACGCATAGCCATCGAGTTCACGGTGAAATCGCGGCGGGACAGATCACCCTCAAGAGTCTTCCCATACTCAACGACCGGTTTGCGTGAATCTTCCTCATACGTCTCTGTCCGATACGTTGTTACTTCTATCTGCTTGTCTCCCTTACGGCACGCAATGGTGCCGAACGCCCGGCCGACGGTCCACACGGCGTCCGCCCATCCGCGCATTATCTCCTCAGTCACCTCCGGGCGCGCCGAGGTCGTAAGATCCAAGTCCTTGGCGACCTCTCCTAGGAAGGCATCACGCACAGGGCCGCCTACCAGAGCGATTTCTTCGCCGCGGCGCACAAAGAGCTCCGCCAACTCTGAGACCTGCGAGGGAAGCGATGCCATAGTTTGGACGCCCGCTGCCATCAGCGCGGGGATATCGTCACTGCCAACCAAGTCAGTCATCTTCTCTTCCTCCTACGAAATTTTGCTTCGTTCGCCCGCCTCAGCGGTGACGTTCGGCCCGCCAACCGTGCAATTATCCTGCTACAAGTGGTTCGCGACCTAAGCTGGGGGCATGCACACACCAAAACGCGTTCGTGGGGCAGCCTATCCGGTCCCCAAGCGCCCCACCGCCTCACGGAGCATCAGTGTGCGCAAATCTGCTTCTCGGCTGCCCGCCGTCCACGAAACTTCAGCTGGCGGTCTGTGCATCAAAGTTGAAAAGGGCATCCCCTACGTCGCGGTGATTCTGCGGAGAAACCGCGCGGGTCACCTGGAATGGTGCCTTCCGAAGGGACACTTGGAAGAGGGAGAGAGCGCGGCGGAGGCTGCCGTGCGGGAAGTTCATGAGGAAACGGGGGCGAAAGGACGTATCATCTGCGAACTGGGTTCCGTCGACTACTGGTTTTCGGGTTCATCAGCACGAATCCACAAGCTGGTGCACCATTTTTTGATGGAATATGTCGAGGGCGAGCTGACGGTGGAGAACGATCCCGATGAAGAGGCCGAAGACGCGCAGTGGGTGGAGCTACGGGACGCGACGACGGTTCTTTCATACCCGAATGAACGAAGGGTAGTGTCGTTGGCGCTGAGGCTTCTCTACCCGGGCGCGCCCCAGGCCCACTAGTCAGCCATGTCCTCCCAGTTTCCCCAGGTAAGGCACCGTGTTGGCGCTTTAGGATGTCAAGCGTGGCGTGCCGTTCTGGCGCTGATTCTCACCACCGCCCTCGCCCTGATGCTTCTTCTTACGCAACCCCTTACCGGACGCGCCCAGGCTGCCCCGGAGTTGCAAGGCATGCCACGCGTGGAAGTCGTCGCCATGACACCGGAAATCTTGGTAGCGCAGAGCCAGGTCACTCTGCGTGTCCACGTATCCGGCGTGTCCTTTGATGAGCTACAAGGAAAGCGTCTGCGCACCGTTGTCCAAGCTGATCCTTTCACAGACTCCTCCGAAGTTGATTCCTTTCTGGAATCGGGCAGGGGCGACGGGTGGGAAGCCCAGGAGGTCATCCTGTCGGAGCAGAACTTGGTGGCCGCGCAAAACACGGGTGCAGAGGGCGCAACGATTACCGTCACCATTCCGACCGCGGATATGCCGCTATGGAATGAGGAAGCTTGGGGACCGTACGGCGTGACGGTGCTTCTGATGGATACGGACTATGCAGCAGAGACTGGTCAGAACCCGACCGGACGCACACTGCTGCTCTGGTATCCCCCTGGCTCGACAGGGGTTAGCAACGTCAACGCAACTGTCACTGGGACGCATGACATACCGCCCTCGGAACTGACGCCCCTGAATGCAACGGGAGTAACACTCACGTTGTCCGGCACTGAAATTGAGTCGCTTCTGAAATCCCCCTCCGTAAACCCCACAGAGGTGGTGTTGCTGCCGGAAGCGAATGCCAGCCTTTCTCTGCTTGCGACTACTAGCCAATCGGATCTCTATGCGCTGGCTGAGGATTCGCGCGGTGTTGAGGGACTAGAAGGCTCCAACGGCGCAGACACCGATGGGTCAGAATCTCAAAGTAGCGACCAAGGTCAGAACGACCCACTGGAGCAAAACCTTCGTCGCGCAGGAATATCGCTTATAGGCGACGTCGTGGTGGCGGACGAAGGGTGGATGGGTTTACGCACCCTACAGAAAGCCGGAGAACAGCCGGTATTGTCGCCCCCCGGTGGGATGTCGACTTTCGGCGTAACCGGTGTGACGCCCTCGTCCAGATTTCTGGTTGACCTAACGACCGGGGCAACGGTTTTCGACGACGCCGCTCCAAACACTGGAACCGTCCTCGCCTCGTGGCGGGACGGCGTGTCGGCAATCAGTGAGGAACGTAGAGCCGCCTTGGGGCTGAATGAGTTGTCCGGGCGTCAGCGCACACGCGCGTTCAGCGCAATGGCTGTACAGGAAGACCCTCAAGACGTCCTCGACCTGTACGTAAACGCGGTCTTCTCCGACTTGGGACCAGATCCTTCAGAACGGCTGGCGGAGCTTCTGGACGCACCTTGGGTGAATCCGGTTTCGCTAAAGGAAATGCTGAGGTCACCACGGTCAGGGATCGAAAGATGGCCGCTTCATGATTCCGCAACCGTGAATGTTATGACAACGCGGGAGCAACTGGACCTACTGACAGCACGGGTGGCGAAGTATGAGGCCGTAGTCTCCGCCGCGGCAACAAATCCCGAACTATCTGCCGAAATCCTCAACGACGTGCTGAGCGCGACCGCTGCGGACCTTACTGAGGAAGAGCGCGCGAACCTAGTAGCTGCGGCGGTGTATGAATTAGAGGCGCAAACTAACGTCATCTCCATCGTCCCGTCTGCGACAGTAAACGTGATTGGAAAGAATGTCCCCTTCCCGATTACAGTCTCCAACTCTGGAGATGTAACACTGAGGCTGCTGGTTGGGTTGGAAACCTCCGATCCGCGCCTTCACGCGGGGGACTGGGTGGAAGCGATTGTTCCGGCACATGGGTCGGTCACGGTCCACATACCGGTGGAAGCGGTCGGAGCCGGTCAGGTGGGCGTTGTCGTAGTCGCTAAGACGGCACAGGACGTTAGGCTTGATGCTTCAGAAGAGATCACGGTGAATGTTAGGGCAAACCTAGAAGATGCCGGCACGTGGGTTGTCGGCGGAACATTAGTTGCGTTCTTCGCATTCGGTTTGGTAAGAACAGTCAGAAAAGGTCGGCGCAACAAGATCGCCACTAGCGGGGGGACCCAAGGTTGAACCAGCGACCAGACGAAAGCGCACAGGAACCCCTGGCGCCAAAACAGGAGACACTCCTAAAGTCATCCGTCCTAATGGCGTCAGGCACGCTCGTATCGCGCGTCTTAGGGTTCATACGATCCGCACTGCTGGTTGCCATCCTTGGCGTCACTGCCGGAGCTGCAGACTCTTTCACCATCGCGAACACCCTGCCAAACATGGTTTACAACCTGTTGGCAGCGGGAATTGTCGACGCCATCCTAATTCCCCAAATCGTTAGGGCTCTGAAGGGTCGGTCTGGAAGTGAGTACGTCAACAAGCTCCTGACAGCCGCGGGAAGCCTTTTGTTTGGCCTAACCGTGTTGGCGATGTTGGCGATACCTGTCATCATTGCGATTCTGGCGCCAACTCTGACGCCCGAAATGCACACGTTGACAATCACCTTCTC
>CAYFOT010000009.1:41664-46817 GCA_964344825.1 uncultured Actinomyces sp. | reverse complement strand
TATCCGTCTTCCTTCAAGCGCCGAACCATGTCCGGTCCCGCCCCGTAGAAAAGCTCCATCCCCACCTTCAGGTAGGGGCGTTGGTCGCCCAACTGTTCAAGGAATGCGTCCAGCGCAGCCTCATTCGGGAAATCTGCGGCGACAATGACGTCGCGTTCAGTGCTCACAGTGCAACCCCCACAATCTCTTCAATGTCTTCTATGCCCAGGTCATCCATCAGTGTCGGCAGTTCCTGCAGAATCTGTGGAATAACCATCGGATTGCGCAGGCTTTCTGCACCAATCTGGATTCCGGTCGCTCCGGCCATCATCATTTCGAGGACGTCCCTGGCGTCCGCCACCCCGCCACTTCCCATGATCGGAATGTCCAGGGCCTGACTAACCATGTAGATCATGCGTATCGCAATGGGGAAGATTGCCGGACCTGAAAGGCCGCCTTGCTTTTCCGCGATAACCGGGCGCCTGCGTGCAACGTCGATTCGCATGCCCTGAAGGGTGTTGATCAAGGTCAGTCCGTCTGCGCCTTCTTCCGCACACGCCCTCGCGATCCCCACGATGTCGGTGACATTCGGACTTAGTTTCACGAATAGCTTCGACTGGCTGACGACTTCGCGCACCGCAGACGTCACCATGGCTGCCGCATCGGCGGACGCCCCGAAACTCATGCCGCCGCCGTGAACGTTGGGGCAGGAAACATTCAACTCAATGATCTCGCACGTTCCGTCCGTGAGAGCACAGCTGTGGACGTACTCATCGATGGAGAAACCGGAGATATTCATGATGACCGGCTGATGGTAGAACTCCGCGAGAGCAGGCAGTTTCTCCCCAAGAACCGCATCGATGCCCGGATTTTGGAGGCCGATGGAGTTGATCATCCCCGCAGGGGCCTCAGCGATGCGCGGGGTGGCGTTCCCATCCCTGGGTTCCCGCGTGGTCCCCTTCAGTGATGCCGCTCCCAGGATGTTCGGGTCGTAATAGTCCAGGAACTCATCCCCGAAACCGAAGCAGCCTGAAGCGGGAATCAGTGGGTTTTGCAGCTGCACACCCGCAAGGTTTATTGAGAGTCGCGATCCGTTGGTCACCACGGCAGGTCCTCACTCTCAAACACGGGGCCTTCTTTACAGATTCGGCGCAGGCCATCCTTGGTTTCCATGACGCACCCCATGCAGGCACCGAAGCCGCAGGCCATGCGTTCCTCCATGGAGTACTGCCCCGGCGCGTTCGCCTGGGTGAACACTGCCTTCAGCATTGGCGTGGGTCCGCACGCGTAGACGTAGTCCCACGGAACGCCCTCGCCCTCGCTCAACACCCTCATCGCGTCTGTCACGAAACCGGGGGTGCCCGCGGAACCGTCCACGGTCGTGATTAGAACGCGCGCGCCAAGTTCCGCGATTTCGTTTTCGAGGGCGATTTCGTCCGCTGATCCGAACCCTAGGATGACGGTGGGCTCAGTGCCGCGCGTCAGGAGCTCTTCGACGAGGCCGAGCATCGGCGCCACGCCAATCCCGCCACCCACGACAAGCGGGGAAGACACGTTATCCGGCACGTTGAAACCGTTGCCTAGGCCAGACAGGACTTCCAGTGTGTGGCCCGCGGGTATTTCCGTCAGCGCAGCAGTGCCCTCTCCAAGGATCTTGTACATGAGGGTCAGGTGCCCGGGTTCCCATGCGCAAACCGAAAACGGCCTACGCAGGTAGAAGCCTGGGACCGTGACATTCACGAACTGCCCCGGCGCAGTTAGACCGGCGGTGTCCCCTGCCAGCTCTAACAAATACGTGTCCCGTGCGATGCGTCGGTTCTCTGTTATTTCGAAGAGCTGGACGGCTCCCATATCAGGCCTCCACCTCAGTGACCAGTTGATCGGGGTCCCAAACGGGAGACCCTTGGCAGAGGGTGAGATCTATCCTTCCAAACAACGGCTCCCCTTCAAACGGGGTTGCCTTACCCATGCTCTCAAAGTCTGCGGGGTTCACCGGTTCTTGGAAGTCGGGGTCGAAAACGATCAGATCCGCCGGCTGTCCCTCAACGATCTGTCCACCGCCCAGTTTGAAGCGTTCCCTGCCCGCCGTTCCCATCACGCGGACGAAGTCGGACATGTCCATGCGGCCGGTGCGCACAAAGTGGGTGTAGACAACGGGTACGGAGATCTCCAAGCCAACCACGCCGTTGAGGCTTTCCACTAGGGGGCCATCTTTTTCTGCGTGCGAATGAGGTGCGTGGTCCGTCGCCACCATGTCTATGGTCCCGTCGACGAGGGCGGCCTGCACCGCCTCCATATCCTCACGCGACCGGATCGGCGGGTTCATGCGGAATCGGCCCCTGTCCTGAAGCCTGTCATCCGACATCGCCAAGTAGTGGGGCGCGGTCTCCGCCGTCACGGGAAGTCCCTTTGCCTTTGCTTCGCGCACCATCTCCACGCTCTTGGCTGTGGACAGGTGGCAGGCGTGGTAGTTGCATCCCGTTTCCTCAACAAGGGCTAAGTCCCGCTCTAGTTGCGCCCATTCGCTGATGCCGGGCTTTCCCTTGTGTCCGTGCTGCTTCGCGTATTCGCCGTCATTGATGTATCCGTCGCCGGACAGTTCCAAGTCCTCTATGTGCTGCGCGACGATCCCGCCCGTGGGCGCGATCTCAGTCATGATCGTCCTCATGACGTCCTCATCCTGAACGCCGAAGCCGTCATCAGAGAAACCAACCGCTTTCGTGGCCAAAGCCGCGTAGTCCAGCGTTTCTCCGCGCCCCGTGCCGCCCTTTGTCAGGCATGCATACGGGAAGACCTCAACGACCGCGCGTTCCTTGTAAACGGCGTCCTGCGCTTCCAGTTCAGCCAAGTTATCCGGTGTTGGGTCCAGGTTCGGCATTGCGCACACGGTTGTGAAACCGCCGCGGGCTGCCGCACGCGTTCCCGTGACAATGGTTTCCTTGTATGTGAAGCCCGGTTCACGAAGGTGGACGTGGACGTCGGCCAGACCCGGCATCACGTACTTACCCGTGACGTCGATTAGACGGGTCCCCCCGCCCTCGACCTCAAGCGTCCCCGGGTCCACGACACTTTCGACAACGTAGTCGGTGTCGGAATCAGCTGTCACTGGGGAAAGCAGAATATCTGCCTTCACAAACTGGCCCTTGTAAAAAACTTGGGCGCCGTGCAGCAGGATATTCATCAGAACGCTCCTATGTAGCAGTTGCTCCGCGTAGATTATCGCATCTTCAGACCGATGCGACTACCTAATGATGACAGCTTCGCGAGCCTTCCCGACGCCAATCGTCGAAATCCTGGTCCCGACCTGATCTTCAATGAAGTTCACGTAGTCAATGGCCTCAGTTGGCAGATCATCAAATTTACGCACGCCCGTGATGTCTTCACGCCAGCCGGGCATGTCCTTGTAGACGGGGACGGCGCGGGCAAAGTCGGACTGGAAAACCGGCATTTCTGTGACCAATTCGCCATCAACTTCATACCCGATGGCGACGCGCAAAGTGTCGTAGGAGTCAAGGACATCCAGCTTCGTCAGTGCCATATCGGTCAGCCCGTTAACACGGTTGGCGTACCGGAGCACAACAAGGTCCAGCCACCCAACCCTGCGGGCGCGTCCCGTAGTCACCCCGTACTCCCCACCAAGTTCACGCAGGTGGTCGCCTTCTTCGCCGTGCATTTCCGTGGGGAAAGGCCCGGAACCGACACGCGTCGTGTAGGCCTTCGCGACGCCGATGACGCGGTCAACCTTCGTTGGTCCGACGCCAACGCCCGCAAGCGCACCAGCGGCGATCGTGGTCGAGGACGTCACGTACGGGTACGTCCCATGATCAATGTCCAGCATGGCAGCCTGACCTGCCTCAAACAGCACCGTCTGGCCGTCGTCCAATGCATTGTTCACCATGAGGGATGAATCCACGATCATGGGGCGCAGGCGCCTGCCGTATTCGGCGAGTGCGGCGGCGGTAGCCTCAAAGTCGAAGGAGTCCTTCAGTTCCGCGGGAATGGCGTCTTCGCTGATCCCACGCATTTTGCCTTTCAGTGCGGCCTTCATTTTGGCGCGAATTACGTCCTCATCCATGAGGTCTTGGATGCGCAGGCCGATTCGGTTCATCTTGTCCGCGTATGTGGGGCCGATCCCGCGGCCCGTGGTTCCAAGAGATGCTTTCCCAAGATCCGCTTCGATCATTCGGTCCAGTGCCCGGTTGTATGGAGGGATTACGTGCGCGTTCGCGGAGACCTTGAGTCGGGAGCAGTCGACACCGCGAGCTTCCATGGCCTCAATTTCGGAGAACAGCGCGCCCGGGTCGACGACGACTCCGGCGCCGATCACGGGAGTTGCATTCTCAGAGAGGATTCCTGCGGGGAGAAGGTGGAGCGCGTACGACTCTTCACCAATGACAACCGTATGTCCGGCGTTGTTCCCACCGTTGAATTTGACGACCATGTCAACGCTGGATCCCAGCTGGTCGGTTGCTTTACCTTTACCTTCGTCGCCCCACTGGGTTCCGACAACAATTATGCCCGGCATTGGCCTGGTCCTCTTTCATAGGGACTGTTACTTAGCAAGTCTACTTGGCGGCCCCCCACCCGAAGGAAGGGGGCCTACCGTCTGAGACTGTCTAAACCTCTGCAAGGAGGTCGCGTGTTATCGCGGTCGGATTTCCGTAGCGGTGATTCGTGATTGACACTGCCTGCTCATGCAGGAACGGCAGTGCCTCAACCCGCGCTGCGATCGTGGCAGGACCGTCCCAAACCGCAACGCGCAAGTCGCCGCCAAGCGCCTCCTGGATGGCGCCGCGCGTCGTGCCGAGTGCCCGGATGCGCACCTCATCTACCGGGTCTGTGGCGGCGATCCGCTCTAGGAACTCTGCGTTAGATTCCTTGACCAGCTCAAACCCGTACGTCTCCGCCCATTGCGCCACCTCAGCCGGTAAATGGCGGTCCACAGACAGCGTGATCAACGGGGTATTCACCGCGTAATCTGGGGACTGTCCTGGTGCGACACGAACTAACCGCTTCAGTTTCGTGTCCTCCCGGTACTCCCCAACGGCACAGGCCGCCGCGGCAAGGGTGAGCAGGTCTACCATGGCCCATTCGCCTTCCGCGCGAAGTGTCGACTTGGCGGGGAGGTAGCGCAGGACGTTGCGTTCGCTGACAAGCGCACTGGGGTCCGCGAG
>CAYFOT010000009.1:22677-41564 GCA_964344825.1 uncultured Actinomyces sp. | reverse complement strand
CGGGGAGGTAGCGCAGGACGTTGCGTTCGCTGACAAGCGCACTGGGGTCCGCGAGCCTATCGAAGTATTGGTCTGCAGCATGCTCCGCGTTATACGCGGCACGCACCGCTTGGCGCGCGTCGTCCTCCAGAAGCACCTGCCTAGCGATGCTGACCAGCTCAATGAGCTGTGGTTTCACTAAGTGTGGGTCCGTGTTGGCCGGGAGGCCCGCCAGGGGCTCCACCAGTTCGCGCTCCGATTCAGGGGTTGGTGTGAGGCTTCCAAACCCGTACAGATAGTTCGGGCCGCCTGCTTTCATCGTTGCACCGACCGATGACTGCTTCCACCCTCCAAAGGGCTGACGTTGCACGATGGCACCGGTGATGCCGCGGTTTACGTACACGTTGCCTGCTTGGACGCGGTCCAGCCAGTACCGGATCTCCTTCTCTGATAGGGAGTGCAGCCCAGCGGTGAGGCCAAACCGGGTGCCATTTTGGACCTCAATGGCCTCCTCTAATGTGTCAACGCGCACGACGCCCAGAACCGGCCCGAAGTACTCAACCTGATGGAATTCGCTTCCTGCTTTCACCCCGCCGCGGAGCCCCGGCGTCCACAACCTATCCGTATCGTCCTTCCGGTACGGCTTCTGAACCCAAGATTGGCCAGGCTCAAGTTCGGTGAGTCCACGCCGCAACTTATCTCCGGGAACAGTTGTTAGCGGGTCCATCTCAGCTGCCAGGTTGTCCGGCCAGTCCACAACCAGGGACGCTGTGGCATCAACCAACTGGTCGTGAATACGTCGCGATCTGCCGGCAGAACCGACCAGTATCAGGAGGGACGCCGCCGAACACTTCTGCCCCGCGTGACCATAGGCGGACTTGACCACGTCGCGGATCGCCAAATCAAAGTCGGCCGAGGGCGTGACGATGATCGAGTTCTTCCCAGAGGTCTCCCCCATCAGCCCAAGGGAAGGCTTCCAGTCCAGGAACATTTGAGCCGTTTCGGAGGAGCCGGTGAGCACCACGCGCTCCACCATGTCGGACTCAACAACTGCGCGCGCCACGCTCCGATCCGCGGGAATGACCAGCACCGCCAAGTCCTTAGGCACGCCTGCTTCCCAGAGGCATTCCATCAGCACCGCGCCACACCGTTGGGCCACTCCCGCGGGCTTCAACATCACGGCGCTGCCTGCCGCCAGCGCCGCTGCGACTCCCCCGAAGGGGATGGCTAACGGGAAGTTCCACGGCGGAATGACGGAGGTGATCGGAACCGGATTGAAAGTCGCTCCAACTATGCGCTCCAGCCCAAGGCCCTGCTGCGCGTAGTAATGCGCGAAGTCAACCGCTTCGGACACTTCTACATCGGCTTCACCAAATGCTTTGCCAACTTCGGCTCCAGCCACTTCTATGAGGTCCCCGCGACGTGCAGCCAACTGAAGGCCTGCCATGTGGAGGATGTGCGCGCGTTCGGACGCGGTCTTTTTCATCCACTTCTCTTGGGCTCTGGTCGCCTTCTTGAGGATCTTCTCCAAGTCTTCGACCTTGTGAACGGTGTGTTCCTTCACCGTTTTCTCACCTAGCTTGGATGTGTTGAACCGTTCTGCGATGTCACGTGCCCACTCACGGTTTGCCGCCAGCGACGGATCCGTGTCGGCCTCATTGCGGAAGTGCCAGTCCCCGCCCGCTGCCTTGGCGGACAATTCCAGTTTCCGGAGTGTCTCCGTCTTTCGGTTTTGGATTCGCGAGGGCGAGCACCGCAGGTCCCCCTCCGCCACCATCTGCGCAAACGCGTTCTTGTAGCGCGTCTCTTCTTTTCGGAATGCGGCGGGTTCGGTTGCTAGGTCGAAGATGGAGGCCATGAAGTTTTGTTCGGCCGCGCCCTCTTCTAGGCGGCGCACCAGGTAGGCGATAGCAACGTCGAACTCACTTGGATTCACCACTGGCACATAGAGAAGGATGTCACCCACATCTTCACGAATAGCGGCGGCTTGCGCGTCAGCCATTCCGACCAGCATCTCAAAGTCGACCGCATCGGTGACGCCACGCAGTTTGGCCAGTTCCCAAGCCAACGCCAAGCTGAAGAGGTTGTGGCCGGCGACCCCAACTTTCACGTTCTCCATGCGTTCTGGCGTTAGCGCCCAGTTCAGGATGCGCATGTAGTTTGCATCCGTTGCAGACTTGGACTCCCATGTCGCAAGCGGCCATCCGTGGCTCTCCGCATCCACCTGCTCCATTGCAAGGTTCGCGCCCTTCACGAGGCGAACCTTTATGGGAGCCCCACCGCGCGCCCTACGCTTCGCAGCCCAATCCTGCAGCCGCTTCATCGCTGGTAGGGCATCCGGCAGGTAGGCCTGGATGACGATTCCGGCCTCAAGCCCAAGAAGCTCCTCACGGTCCAAAAGGCGTTCGAAAACGTCAAGCGTCAGGTCTAAGTCTTTGTACTCCTCCATATCTAGGTTTATGAACTTAGGCGTGGGGGAGGCTGCGGCGTATTCGTAGAGAGGCAGCAACTTCTCCACCGCTTTGTCTACCGCCTGATCGTGATCCCAGGGGGAATGCGGGCCGATGACGGAAGAGACTTTCAGTGACACGTAGTCGACGTCATCGCGACTTAGGAGACGCTCGGTTTCACGCAACCGTCGCGCCGCTTCCGCTTCGCCCAGAACTGCTTCGCCCAGGAGGTTGATGTTCAGCCTATTCCCGGCCTTGTGGAGCTTCTCTATTGACGCCCCAAGTTTTTCTTCACGTGCATCCAGCACCAGATCCGCCACCAGCTCTTGGAACACCCGGCGGGCAGCAGCGACGACCACCTCCGGCGCCATACGCGCCATGCGGCCGCCCGCAAGCGCAGGAAGTCTCAACCATGACGGAAGGAACTTTGGGGACTTCTTGACCAGTTCAGACAGGTTCTTCGCGGCGACGCGCACATCCTCAGGGCGCACCACCCCATCAACGAACTCAACGGTGAACGCCAACCCATCCGGGTCTTCCAAAACGTCCGAAAGAAGGCGCGCCGGCCGGGAGGTCGGGTGGTTCGTTGCTAGGTCAACCCAACGCGCGGCGGTCGCCACCGCCAGTTCGCGCGCCTGATCCAAATCGCTTAATTGCTCCCACTTTCGCATTTCAGGCCTCTTTCACAGGTTATGTTCGACGTCTGCGTCGCCAATACCCCTTGTGGGGGCTCCGTCTTAGGACGCAGTGTGGCTTACGTCAAACGATACCCGTCAAGCGGGAAGCAAGCCTAGGAAGAAAGTTCCGGATCAGTCCAACTTTGCCGCTTCCATCTCAGAACGGGTCGCATCGATCTCATACAGCGCGATGCCCGTGGCCACGGCAGCATTCAGCGACTCAACTTCACTGGACATCGGGATGGAGACCAGCAGGTCACAGGTGTCACGCACCAAGCGAGACAATCCCCTACCCTCCGCACCCGTCACCAGCACTATCGGCTGATCGACCAGATCCAGCTTCCGGATTGACGTTTCCGCGTCACCATCCAGCCCCACGACGAAGAAGCCCGCATCCTGGCACTTACGCAGTGCCTGAACCAAGTTCGTCACGCGGGAGGCACGCAGCTTCGCGGCGGCCCCAACAGATACCTTCCAGGCGGTAACGCCGATACCGGCGGAGCGCCTTTCAGGAAGGATCAGCCCGTCCGCACCAAAAGCCGCGCCCGAACGCAGAACGGCGCCAACATTATGGGGGTCCGTCACGTGGTCGAGGGCGATGAGCAATCCCGGCCGATACTGCTGCAAGGAGTCAATGATCAGGTCTTCCAAGTCGGTGTACTTGTGTTCCGCCACCTCAACCGCAACGCCCTGATGCGCCGACCCATCGCTCACACGGTCCAGGTCACGCTTCGTCACCTCTACGAAAGGCGCGCCGGTCTGCGCAAGCAGCTCAAACACCTCACGCATCTTCCCCTGGCTGGGGTCTGAAGCCAAGTAAACGCACTTGATCTTGTTTCCTGCGTTCACGGCTTCGATTACGGCATTGCGGCCAATCACCAACTCATTTCCCTCAGCGACCTTCACGCGACTCTTCGACATTGACTTCGCACGCGCAGCCTCACGCTCCGCCGCACGCTCCTTCGCTACCTTCTGCTTGTATGCAGGATGCCAAGTGCGGTCCTCTGCCTTAGGCGTTGGGCCCCGGCCCGACAAAGACTGTCGGTGTTTTCCACCCGAACCCCTCTTCGGTGGCACATTCTTCTGCGAAGCCTTGGACACTGCCCCACGCCGAGACTGATTTCCCTTAGCCATTGCGCCTCCTCAAAGGTTCCCCGCCGCTCTACGCGCCGAAGTCGTGATTGTTTTCTGTTCCTGATGCCCTGGATTCCAGATTACAGGTGCCAGCGCGCCCCTGACGCCCCGTCCTCGACCTGAATCCCCGCCGCCGCCAGCCTGTCGCGTAACGCGTCTGCACGCGCCCAGTCCTTGTTCACGCGGGCTTCTGCCCGTTCTTCCAAGACTTCGGTGACCATCACGTCGAGGGCGTCTTCCAGTGCCTGGGTCTGCCCATCTTCTTCCGAACCCGACACCCAGTTGGGCGCCATGGGATCCACGCCCAATACGTCCAGCATGGAACGGACCTTCAGTAGTTCTGCCGCGGTTGCTTCCTCATCTTGGTCGGCCATGGCCTTGCGCCCGCGCTTCACGTGTTCGTGCACCACCGCCAGGGCGGCCGCCACGTTCAGGTCGTCATTCATGGCATCCGTAAACGCCTGCGGCAGCTCATTCGGCGCCAGAAACACCGACTCCGGCTGACCCACCGTCTGCCCCGCGTCTTCCACGAAACCGGTCAGTTTCTCCCACGTCTTGCCCGCGATCTGCAAGGTCTCATCCGACCACTCAATCATGGACCGATGGTGAACAGAAGATAGCGCGAATCGGATCACGGGCGCCGGCGCCTGCGTCAGAAGGTTGGCCAAGTCCAAGGTGTTCCCAAGGGACTTCGACATCTTCTCCCCGGCAGTTGTCACCCACGCGTTGTGGACCCACAGGTTCGCAAAATCGTAGCCCGCCGCGTGAGACTGCGCCTGCTCATTTTCATGGTGGGGGAAACGCAAATCGATGCCGCCGCCGTGGATATCAAAAGCTTCACCCAGGTACCGGTGGGACATCGCTGAGCACTCCAGATGCCAGCCCGGCCGCCCTCGCCCCCACGGGGAAGGCCAAGCCGCTGTCCCCGGCTCATCGGCTTTAGTGGACTTCCACAGGGCGAAATCGCGGGGGTCACGCTTCCCGGCGGAAATCTCCGCGGACTCGTCCTCACCTTCCGTCATCCGCATCTGGTTCAAGTCCTGATGCGTGAGGGATCCGTAGTCCGGCTGCGAATGCACGTCGAAGTAGACGTTGCCATTGCCGTCGTCGTAGGCGTGCCCGCGCTCAATGAGGCGTTCCACGAACTCAATCTGGTCGGTGATGTGGCCGGTGGCGCGAGGTTCAATGGTGGGCTCAATCAGTCCCAACGTCGCGTACGCATTTTGGAACTCCCGCTCAAAATGCTGGGCAAGCGCCCACCATTCCTGCCCCGTCTCAGCGGCCTTCGACAGGATCTTGTCATCAATGTCGGTCACGTTGCGCACGTAGGTCACGTCCAGCCCCTGGCGCTTCAGCCAACGAACGAGGACGTCGAAGGAAACCGCCGCACGCAAATGCCCTATGTGGGGCATCCCCTGCACGGTTGGACCACAGAGGTAGATCCCTACGCGGCCCTCCTGAAGGGGCTCCAATGGTTGAAGGGCAGCAGTTTTCGTGTCATAGAGGCGCAAGTCCATGGGGTACATCGTACTTGGGGCCGCGATAGGGTGGTGGCATGGGTTTCGAAATACGTGTGGGGCAGGGCGTGGATGTTCACGCATTTGAGGACTTGGGCGCTGCGGCGGACCGTTCCGCCAGCGCCGCTGACGGCCACGCAACCGACCCGCGCCCAGCACGCACCCTCCATCTGGCGTGCCTAGAGTGGCCCGGGGAGCGGACGCTGGAGGGCCACTCGGACGCTGACGTTGCCGCACACGCCGCCTGCGATGCTCTGCTGTCGGCGGCAGGAATAGGTGAGTTGGGAAGTGTTTTCGGTACGTCGGATCCGAAGTGGGCCGGAGCTTCGGGCGCGGCGTTGCTTGGAGAAACCCTCCGCCTCATCACCGAAGCCGGGTGGCGCATCGGGAACGTGTCGGTGCAGGTGGTTGGTGAACGCCCTCGAATGTCTGCGCGACGTGAAGAGGGTGCGCGGGCACTATCGGATGCCCTGGGTGGAGCTGCGGTGTCACTTGGTGCAACCACCACTGACAAACTGGGGTTCTTGGGTCGCGGTGAGGGGTTGGCTGCGATCGCAACCGCCCTCGTTATCCGCGACTGACCCGAACTACCGCTTCACCTCGCCGATCTTCTTGTTGTCGGTCTTCACGGGCAGCATGAGGACCAAGCCCAGAAGGATCACGGCGATGATCCCAAGGATGCCCCACTGCGTGGGCTCTCCCCCGACGATTGCTTTGCCAAGTGTGATCGCCAAACCGTACATGAGTGGCGCCAAGAAGGACACTGCGCGGCCGGTGGTGGCGTAGAGGCCGAACACCTCGCCCTCGCGCCCCTTCGGGATCAGGTTCGCCAGGAACGTGCGGGAGGCGGACTGTACGGGGCCCACAAAAATGGTCAAGCCAAGCCCGAACACCCAGAACGCCTTGGGGCCTGCCGCGTAGAAGAAGAACACGCCCAGACCTAAGAAAACCATGAGCACCAACGAAATCATGATGATCCGCTTGGAACCCCACTTGTCATCAAGCGGGCCGAAGCCAATGGTGGCAAGCCCCGCGACAACGTTGGCTGCGATGGCAAAGATGATGACCTCACCGGCAGAGAAACCGAAGACCGATGCTGCGATCACACCACCGAACGTGAACACGCCCGCCAATCCGTCACGGAAGATCGCTGAGGCGATTAGGAAGCGCAGAGTGTTGCGCGACTCATTCCACAGCATCTTGATGGTCGCGAAGAGGCGGCGGTAAGAATCGACAAGGGTCTCACGTGGGCCGGCGTCCTTAATCACACGTTTCTTGGGGGGATTCACCAAAACGGGGATCGCAAAAATCCCGAACCACGCTGCCGCAAACAGCATGGCCACGCGCACATCCATCCCATTTGCGCCCGTCACACCAAAGAGGCCGACCTCCGGGTTTATGAACCCAAAGTACAGGAACAGCAGTAGCACGATGCCGCCAATGTATCCCGCTCCCCAGCCAAGGCCGGAGATGGCTCCACGGTTCTTAGGCGTGGAAATGTCGTTGAGCATCGCGTTGTAGTTCACGGACGCAAACTCAAAGAAGACGTTGCCGATTCCCAGCAATCCGATACCCAACCAAAGCGCGCCGATCGGGCCCAACGGGGACTCCGGATAGACGAAGAACATCAACGCCAGGCTGATGAAAACGAGGAGGGAGAACCAGCCGAGTACACGAACACCCTTGCCGGAGCGGTCTGCGCGCTGGCCCGTGATTGGCGCCAGCAACGCGATGACGATGCCGGCCGCGGTCATGCCCCAAGAGAGGAACTGGTTGGCCTGGAAGGCAGATGTGAAGTTCCCGTCAGAGGTCAGGTAGATGGTGAAAACGAAGGTGGTCGCCACCGCGTTGAATGCCGCCGACCCCCAGTCCCATGATGCCCAAGAAATGACTTTACCCCTGGCGACTGGGGTCTCTTCCTCCAGTAGCGACTCAACGTCACGGACCTTCGGTGGCCCGGTCAGAGAGTTGCGCGCCAACACGCTGCCTGCTGGCCCCACGTCCGCAGCTATTGCGCCGTCGGATTCTTCGCTTGGCTCCGGTGTGGAACTCATACGACCTCGCTTGTTAATTTCAACATTTGACCTACCGGCAGGCTAACAAAGTCGCGGGAGAGTCCATAAACGGCCCATGGGCCGTGGACGGCTGACGCACGCCGCCCCGAACCGCCACCGGTTGGCGGCCAAGGCTGCCGCATGCTCCACTCTCAACGTTCCCGGGCTTCCAAAACCTCTGCCATGTGGGTCGTCGCCCAATCTTCCAGCGCCTGAAGTGGCACGCCAAGGGACTCCCCCAGCTCCGTCAACTGGTATTCAGACCGCGGTGGCACCTCCGGGTATACGGTCCGAGTCACCAGTCCGTCGCGCTCCAACGAACGTAGTGTCTGCGTCAGCATCTTCTGGGAGATTCCGTCAACCGCACGCGCGATCTCACTAAACCTCATTGGACCACTTCTCAACACCCCTATGACCAGGACCGTCCAGCGGCCCGCCAGTCGGTTTATGAGATCCCGTGTCGGACAATTGCGGTTGTAAGGGTCCCACTGTGGCTGCACCATCGCCGTCCTCCCATAGTCGAGACGCATAGATACCCTTTGGGAACCAAGTTACCATCGGGAGCCTACTTACCATTCGTAACCGGCTACATTACGGTGGTTGTTGGCGAGGGCGACCGAAGATTCGCAGGTCACCACCGTCGACGGGAGCGACGTTGTGATTTCGGCGTTGTCACCTAGGGGCGCCCTCGAAGAGCCCGCCCACCAGCGCAAACGCTTCACGGCCGCCTACTGAGCCGGCAGGTCAGGCACGCGAAGGGGTTCCAAACCTACCGCTCACCCATGCTTTCCGCGCGCGCCAAGTCCGCGGGCAGCGTCACCTTGAACGCGTCCTCATCTCCGGGAATCACGGTCACCACCGTGCCGTACTCTTCGACGAGGGCTGCGTCATCCGTTGCGGCTACCCCTTCGTCCACACCGCGACCGGCGGATTCAACGTGTGCGTACCACAGCGTGTCCCAACGGAAAGCCTGCGGCGTCTGCGCGATGCGCAAAGAACTCCGTGGCGGCGTTGCCACAATGACTTGGTTTCCGTTGGGGTCGAGGGCGACCTGTTTTATCGTGTCCGCCACCTCAAGTCCCGGGATTACCGCATCCGCACCGCCGCGCACAGCCTCAACCAGCCGGACCATCAGCGAGGTTGGCGCAAAGGCGCGGGCGGCGTCGTGGACGAGGACGATGTCCCCTCCGCCCTCGCCCCCACGCATTTCTGACACCGCGTCCAGGCCCGCCTTGACGGACGCCTGACGACTGGGTCCGCCTGCGACGAACATGACGCGCGGGTCCCAGCCGTGTACCTCCCGGGTGGCGCCAGCGAAAACACCCTCATAGCCAGCCGGGCAGGTGACCACA
Organism: uncultured Actinomyces sp.; assembly: GCA_964344825.1. GTDB lineage: Bacteria > Actinomycetota > Actinomycetes > Actinomycetales > Actinomycetaceae > Scrofimicrobium. Next base: position 32,401 of record CAYFOT010000009.1, on the reverse strand, counting down.
ACCCCTGCCATTTGGGGTACCGCAAGAAGCCTGCTCAACGCACTTTCCAACAGCGTTCTGTCTCCCGCACGCACCAACGCCTTCGGGACATCCGCACCCAGGCGCGTCCCGGAGCCAGCGGCTGTTAACACCGCCCAAACACGCGGGGTCATCAGACGCTACTTGTTCTTTTTGGCCTTGGAGTTCTTCGCCTTGAACTCCTCTACCGCGACGATTCCCTCTTGGAGAACCTCATCCAAGAGCTCCCCCGCCGCATCCTCATCAATCTCACGTGCCAACGCCAACTCAGACGTGAGGATCTGGCGCGCCTTCATCAGCATCCGCTTCTCACCAGCGGACAGCCCCTTATCGGCGTCACGACGCGACAGGTCACGGACCACCTCAGAGACACGGACGATGTCTCCGTTTGAGATCTTCTCCTGGTTCGCCTTGAAACGCCGCGACCAGTTCGATGGTTCCTCCACGTCTGCCTCACGCAGAACGTCCAGTACCTCTTCCACCCCGCGCTCATCCACAACGTCGCGGACACCCACGTCCTCAACATTCGCGGCAGGGACCTGAATCATTAGATCCCCCTGATTCACCCGGAGCACTAAATATTCGGTGTCCACGCCCTTGATCTTGCGGACCACGATCTCTTCGATCGTCGCCGCTCCATGGTGGGGGTAGACAACGGTTTCGCCAACCTTGAAAGCCATTCAGACTGCTCCTGCTACAGATATTGGGTCTTCGGCACAGCGCCTGGCTACGCCACCGGATCTCCGGCCCAAGCACCCCATTCTACCAGCGCATGAAAAAGACCGCCTAGCACTAAATCGTGCTGGACGGTCCCTTTCTTGGAATGAAACTACTTACCCTGGTTCGCTACCGCGTCAATCTTCGCCTGAGCGTCCGGATCCAGGTACGTACCGCCCTTCTTGATGGGCTTCAACGTTTCCTCATCCAGCTCATAGACCAGCGGGATACCCGTGGGGATGTTGACGGCCGCAATGTCCTCATCAGAAATGTCGTCGAGGTACTTCACGATGGAACGCAGGGAGTTGCCGTGAGCCGCAATCAGCACGGTCTTCCCGGTCTGCAGAGCGGGCACAATGTTGCTTTCCCAGTAGGGCAGCATCCGCTCCAGCACGTCCTTCAGGCACTCCGTGTGCGGAATCGGGTCACCTGCATAACGGGGGTCGCCGTCCTGAGCGAACTCCGAGTTCGGGTCGATGGGTGGCGGCGGTGTGTCGTAGGAACGGCGCCACAGCATGAACTGCTCATCACCGTACTTGTCACGGGTTTCGGCCTTATTCAGCCCCTGCAGCGCACCGTAGTGGCGTTCGTTCAGGCGCCAGGTCCGCTCAACAGGGATCCACGAGCGATCCGCTGAGTCCAACGCGAGGTTCGCGGTCTTGATTGCACGCTTCTGCATAGAGGTGAACAGAAGGTCCGGCAGGATCCCTGCCTCCTTCAGCATGACACCCCCGGCCTTCGCTTCCTCAATCCCCTTCTCCGTCAGCGGGACATCAACCCATCCGGTGAAGAGATTCTTCTTATTCCAATCGCTCTCTCCGTGGCGCATTAGGACAAGTGTGTAGGTCATTTGACGCTCTTCCTTCTTTTTTGATTCGAGGGCGTAACGCTTCCCAAAATTGGGCGCTGCCATCCAATTTAGTACGAGGACGCCTTTTGCGCCGCCCCTCTAGGTCCCAAGTTCACCGTCAGCCCCCAACAAGCGCCGCGATTTGTGCGAGCACCCCAAACAGCAGCGGCAGGGACGAAAACACAACCGCGGCGACTGTCCAGCGCGGGTATGCGGCCAGAATGGCAATCATCTCCCGAAGTTTTGCGCTGACCCAAAAGTACTTGACCGACTTTGCGCCAATGGCGTTGCCGGGGATCTTTTGCTCACTCAGCAACATCGCGGCGCGGAACGCATGGAAGTCGCTGGTGACGGCGGTCCAGGGACCCAAAACGCCCTCGCCCTGAACAATCTGCCTGGTGAACTGGATGTTCTGCTCCGTGGAGACGGACTGGTCCTCAAGGATGAGCCGCTCCACGGCGGCGTCCTGGCCGCGCACGTACCGGGCCATACCTTCGGCCTCCGAGATGGCCTCGTCGCTGCCCTTACCACCCGAAACAACCAGGACCGGCTTCTCCCACACGCTAAGAGCTTTCAGATACGTCGCTATTCCCAAGTCAAGCCTTCGTGCCAAGAGCGGCGGCACACGGTCACCGATGAGGCCGGAGCCCAGCACGACCACAACTTCCCCGGGTTTCGCCCACTTCCTCGCCCACAACCCATACAGGCCGGAGTAGAGCAGGTAGGAAAACAAGATGAAGGCGAACATCGCCACGGGAAATATGAGCAGCACAAGGTAGACGAAGGCGACCAACGCTTCGGTTAGCGCGGCGACCACCCCAAGAACCAAGTACAGCAGGATACCGACACCCAGAGCCAGAGAGAGCAGGTGAGCCGTCGAAACCCCCTCTCGCAAAACAAGGACCAGTCCCGCCCAGATCAGGAACACCGACACCGCAATGACCATGAGGACGACAAACACCAAGAACGCCAGTAGCAGGTACGGGGTGTCTTGCGGCACCAGCGCCTCCAACCAGCTCACAAATCTAAGTTGGACCGTCAGGTAAATCTGAGCGAGCGTCAGGCCCAAGAAGATAGCGCAGCGCATCCTTCGCGGATCACGCCAGATCATGACGGCCGTTGTCGCGACCAAGATGATGGTCGGCAGCCACTCCAGCACAAGACCTAGGAAGCCCCAAAGCAGCTGTGTGCCACTCATTTAGACGTCCTCCACACCTAAACCGGCGGACAGGCCATTCAGAAGAGCCATGTCCTCCGCCGTAAGCTGGATCGTCACGCCCTCCATCATGGGACCAACCTGGGAGGCGTTCCGCGCGGAGGCCGCCGGGGCGGTCACCGTCGGGTTCTCCAACAGCCACGCGATGGCCACCGCCGCCGGATCCACATTGTGCTCTGCCGCAATCGCCTTCACCGCATCCACGACATCCCACGCCCGTGGACTGGCGTGACGGTTCACCGTATCCGCCCTGGCCCCCTCCACAGGCGCATTCCGGTCATACTTCCCCGTCAACATGCCACCAGCCAGCGACCAATATGTGATCACACCAAGACCGAACTCTTCTGCCACGGGCTGCCACTTCGTCTCATATGGCGCCCGCCTCAGGAGGTTGTACGGCGGCTGCAACGCCACCGGCCTGGGCACCCCCTGCAAATCCGCCTGCTCCATCCACTCCCGGATCTGGTCCGGAGACATATTGGAAAGACCAACCTGTCGTATCTTGCCCTGCGCTTGGGCCTTGGCGAACGCCGCCACCGACTCCGCAATAGGCGTCACCTTGTCGAAGCGATGCGCGTAGTAAAGGTCGATGTAGTCCGTCTGCAACCGCTTCAAAGACCCGTCCAGCGCCTCCGCGACACGCCGGGCGGACAGCTCCCCGGTCGGGTTTACAAACCCAACTTTGGAAGCTACGACAACTTCAGATCGAGGGCGTCTCACCAACCATTTCCCAATGATTTCCTCAGATATCCCCGGCGCACCCTCAATTCCATAACGGCCGTATACGTCCGCTGTATCAAGGAAGTTACCCCCGCAGTCCGTGTACTCATCAAGCACCCCGTGGGACATCTCTAGGTCCGCAGTCCTACCAAAAGAGTTCGTACCCAAGCAGAGCGGGTAAACATCTATATCTGAGGTGCCAATGGCGGTCATATGCGTCTCCTACCTCACAGGCCACTCCAGCTATGTGGGACAATCCCATCGTGAACGGCACTCTGAAACACGATTCTATCGGAGAGGCTCCCAGCCTCCCCACCCCTACGTTGGACGCGCTCCGATCCGTGGTCGAAGTAGATGATTCCGCCAGGTGCCGCGCCGAATATTCATCCGACGCATCCAACTACCGCGTGCTTCCCGCGGCCGTTGTCTTCCCACGTTCCACCGATGAGGTCGAGGGCGTTTTGGCGATCTGCCGTGAGCACGCCGTCCCCGTCACATCGCGCGGCGCGGGCACATCCGTCGCCGGGAACGCAATCGGGCCGGGCATCGTCATCGACTTTTCCCGCTACATGAACCGGATTCTGGAGATCGACCCGGAAGCCGCCACCGCGCGCGTGGAGCCGGGCGTAATCATGTCCGACCTGCAGGAAGCCGCAGCGCCGTTCGGCCTATGGTTCGGGCCGGACCCTTCCACTAAGAACCGGGCAACTCTGGGCGGAATGATCGGCAACAACGCGTGCGGGCCACACGCCCTCGCGTACGGTCGCACGGCCGACAACACGTTGGCGCTGGACGTAGTTGATGGGCGAGGGCGACGCTTCACCGTAAGTGCCGGGAAAGACCAGCTTGCCCTGGTGCCCGGCCTTGACGCCCTCGTTCACGAGAACTTGGCGATTCTGCGCACCGAACTAGGACGTTTCACGCGCCAAGAATCCGGGTACTCCCTGGAGCACCTGCTTCCGGAAAATGGCACCGACTTGGCGAAAGCTCTGGTCGGCACGGAAGGAACCTGCGTGACGATCCTTGAGGCCACCGTGCGGCTGAAGCCGGTGCCGAAGAAACCGATTCTGGTTGTCTTGGGCTACCCAACCATGGTTGCCGCGGCCGGTGACGTCATAAACCTGCTGCCCCAGAAGCCTTTGGCACTGGAAGGCATGGATTCGCGACTGGTGGACGTGGTGCGTCGCCACACCGGTTCCGTTCCGCCCCTGCCGGATGGCGAGGGCTGGCTGTTCTGCGAGGTCGGAGAGTCAGAGGACGACCCGCGCAGTGCGGGCCAGCGCGCCCTCGACCTGATTGAAACTTCCGCCAGCATCGACTCTCGTGTCGTTACCGACCCGCAGGAAACGGCTGCGCTCTGGCGCATTCGCGCAGATGGCGTCGGTTTGGCGGGGCGCACGCCCGCGGGGAACCAAGCGTGGCCCGGCTGGGAAGACGCGGCGGTGCCCCCGGCGAACCTGGGTCCGTACCTCACGGATTTCGAAGCACTCATGGCTCGCTACGGCATTGAGGGACTGCCGTATGGCCACTTCGGCGACGGTTGCATCCACGTTCGCATGGACGTCCCCCTCAGTGAAGAGGGCGACATCCCCGTCTTCAAGGCCTTCATGGAGGACGCGGCCGCCCTCGTCGGAAAATACGGTGGTTCGCTGTCGGGAGAGCACGGGGATGGGCGGGCTCGCGGCGCGCTGCTGCCACACATGTACTCTGACGACGCGATCCTGTTGTTTGAGAAGTTCAAGGCACTTTTCGATCCCTCTAACCTGCTGAATCCGGGGGTGTTGGTGGATCCGGCGCCGATAACGGCCTCGCTCAGGCGACCTTACGCCAAGCCGGTTAGGGGACAGGGTTTCGCGTTCACGGAGGACGGCGCAGACTTCACAGCCGCGGTCCACAGGTGCGTCGGCGTCGGCAAGTGCCGGGCGGACAACTTCGGGATCGGCGCGTTCATGTGTCCGTCGTACCAGGCGACGAAGGACGAGAAGGACGTGACGCGAGGGCGCTCCCGGGTCCTCCAAGACCTGACGCGCGGCGCCTTCAAGGGCGACTGGTCCTCCCCTGCGGTCCACGAGGCCCTGGACCTGTGCCTATCCTGCAAGGCCTGCGGGCGAGACTGCCCCGCCGGCGTCGACATGTCCATGTATAAGTCGGAGGTCACCTACCGCAAGTACAAGGGGCGCTTGCGGCCCATGAACCACTACGTGTTGGGCTGGTTGCCACGCTGGGCGGAACTGGTGACGGCAGTGCCGGGGGTGGCGCAGATAGCGAACGGGACGCTTACAATCACGCCGCTGCGCAAACTGGTGTTCACTATCTCCGGGCTGGACACGCGCCGGAAGATGACCGCGTTCACGAAGCAGCGGTTCTCGCGTTGGTTTAAGAAGGTCGAGGGCGGATTGGAAGCTCGCCCTCGCCCCTCTTCTTCGGAACGCAAAGACGTGATTCTGTGGGCGGACTCCTTCAGTGAGTACCTGGATCCAACCGCGGCGGAGGCGATGGTCGCGCTGCTGCAGGATGCGGGGTATACGGTGCGCATACCGTCCTCGCACGCATGCTGCGGGCTGACGTGGATTTCCACGGGGCAACTGGATGGTGCGAAGAAGAGGCTGACGGGGCTGCTGGATATCTTGGGGCCCGCGGCGGTGAAGGGCGTGCCGATTATCGGCATTGAGCCCTCTTGTACAGCTGTGTTGCGTTCCGATCTGCAGGAGCTGCTTCCCGATGACCCCAGGTCGGCGGCGGTTGGCAAGATGACAATGACCTTGGCGGAGCTGCTGAGCGACCCGGAACTGGGCCCGGAGGATGAGTGGTTTGAGGAGTTCTCCTTAGAGGGGACCAACATCGTTGCCCAGCCGCACTGCCACCAGCATGCGGTGATGGGTTACCAGGACGACCTCGCTCTGCTGAGGCGCTTGGGGGCGGACGTGACGGCCGTTGCGGGATGCTGCGGGTTGGCTGGCAACTTCGGAATGGAGAAGGGCCATTACGACGTCTCGGTCGCTGTTGCAAACAATGGCCTCCTACCTGCGCTTTCAGAAGCGCCGGCCGGAAGTTTGTATTTGGCCGATGGTTATTCGTGTCGCACGCAGGCGGAGCAGCTGGCTGAAGTGAGTGGCGTGGCTTTACCGTCACTCCTAATGAGCGCTAAGGTGAGGTAACTCATCTTAGCCTAGTTAATCACAGGTCAAAGCACGTCTTGAACAGACTCAAGACGTCAGATGACTGACGGTTAGCCGTGTGAGGGTAGTTCGTGTTCGTCTAACAGCGAATATTCAGTAGCATTAGCGCGGCGTGATTACCGTTTATCGACGCCGAGCCGCCTGTTATGGCAGCGCCGGCCCCCGGTTGCTCCAGGCATGGCTGCTCACAACCGTAGGGGGGGAATTCTTTAATGAAGTTTATGCAAAGACTTGGCAAGTCAATGATGTTGCCAGTCTCCGTACTGCCAATCGCGGCAATCCTGATGGGTATTTCCTACTGGATCGCAACAGCGACAGGCGGAGACACCATTGTCGGTGTGTTCTTGGGTGCCGCTGGTGGAGCGCTCCTGGACAACATGCCAATCCTGTTCGCGATCGGTGTTTCGATCGGTATGGCAAACAAGTCGGACGGTACTTCCGCTCTGGCGGGCCTGGTTTCCTGGCTGACCATCACCACCCTGCTGGCACCAACTGCAGTTGCCGGCTACCTGGGCATCGAAGTTGACGCGGTGAACCCGGCGTTCAGCAAGGTCCAGAACGTATTCGTAGGTATCATCGCCGGTTTGATCGGCGCTTGGGCGTACGACAAGTTCAAGAACACGAAGCTGCCCGATGCACTGTCCTTCTTCGGCGGTCGTCGCTCTGTCGCGATTGTGTCCTCGGCAGTCTCAATCGTTGTCGCGATCATCCTGTTCTTCGTGTGGCCGTTCGTGTACGGCGGGCTTGTTAGCTTCGGCGAATGGATCGTTGGTTTGGGCCCCCTTGGCGCCGGCATCTACGGTTTCTTCAACCGCCTCCTCATTCCGCTTGGCCTGCACCACGCACTGAACTCCGTGTTCTGGTTTGACGTTGCAGGCATCAATGACCTGAACAACTTCCTCTCCGGCAACGGTGTTCTGGGTGAGACCGGCCAGTTCATGACCGGCTTCTTCCCCGTCATGATGTTCGGCCTTCCGGGTGCAGCCCTGGCGATGTACGTGACCGCCAAGCCTTCCCGCAAGCAGGCTGCCTACGGTATTCTCCTGGCTGCTTCGGTTTCCGCGTTCTTCGTCGGTGTTACCGAGCCCCTTGAGTTCTCCTTCATGTTCGTCGCGCCTGCTCTCTACGTGATCCACGCGCTGTTCATGGGTATTTCCCTAGCTGTTTCGGCGATCTTGCCGGTCCGTATGGGCTTCGGCTTCTCCGGTGGCTTCATCGACCTCGTCCTGAACTGGACCAACCCGATGGCCGTGAACCCGTGGCTGATCCCCGTCATGGGTGTCTTCTGGTTCGCCATCTACTTCCTAGTGTTCCGCTTCGCGATTACGCGTTGGGACATGAAGACCCCGGGTCGCGAAGATGATGACGTCGAAGAGTTCACCTCAGGTTCCGCACCCGCTTCGAACACCGATGAGGGCTACCTGCTGACCGGCTCACGCTTCATCAAGGCGCTGGGTGGCAAGGCCAACATCGCGGAGTTGGATAACTGCGCGACACGTCTTCGCATGGAACTGGTAGATCCGTCCCTGGTTGATGATCGTGCTCTCAAGCAGGCCGGCGCCACTGGTGTCATCAAGCCTGGTGGCCGCAGCGTCCAGGTTATCTACGGCCTGAACGTCCAGTTCGTGAAGGACGCGATGGAGACCATCATCGACACGAACCTTGAGGTTCCTGACACCGCAGCTGATGCAGCCGCCGCTTCCTCCGCTGGTCGGCTGGTTGACAGCGACCTGATGGTGGCCGCTCCTGCCTCCGTCGTCGTGAAGATGAAGCAGCCTGTAGCCGGAAAGGTCGTTCCTTTGAACACCGTCCCGGACAAGACGTTCGCTGACGGAATGCTTGGCGCAGGCGTTGCCATTGAGCCGTCCTCCGGTGACGTCGTCGCCCCTGCTGACGCGACCGTTGCGATGGTCTTCAAGACGGGCCACGCTGTTGCGCTGGTCTTGGATTCCGGCGAAGAACTCCTGATCCACGTTGGTCTGGACACCGTCCAAATGAACGGTGAGGGATTCGAGAAGCTGGTCCAGAAGGGCATGCACGTAACGGCTGGTACCCCGTTGTTGAAGGTTGACTTGGCCAAGATCAAGGCAGCCGGATACCCGACGGTTACCCCTGTCGTGATCACCAACAACAAGAACGCGACCATTCAGTTCGTCTAGTCGTGATCTCATGATGGAAGGGTCGGCCCGGTTGGGCCGGCCCTTTCCTCGTTTAGCTGTCCAGCCGCGGCCGCGCGCCCTGTGAGGATGGAGAATCCGCGGTGGCCCGGTTGGTTTTGTGGCTGTTGGCGCGCCACCTGCGGGGATTCACGCACTAACCTTGTCGCCTTGGTCGGGACTATCGAAGGTTGTGGCTAACTATCGAAGGCTGTTCCCGGGCACAAGTGTCGATAGTTGACCACGACCTTCGATAGTTCGGGGCGGGGCATGGCCAATTGGAGCGAGTCCTCTTTCTTGGCACTTGTCGACCGGCGTTGGGGCTTGTTAGCCGACGTTGGGGTTGGCGCGGACTGGTGTGGTGGCATCCGGGACTTGGCACAGGCCGGTGCGGTGGCACTTCGGGGGTCTGCAGCACGTTGATTCCCTAAGACCGATGGTTATCCCCAACATCGATGGTTAATCCCGGGATTAGGCATCGATCATGCGCCACAACCTTCGGTCTTAGGAAGCAAGCAGTGGCCGAATTCTGAGTGCAGGTCCGATCGTCCGTGGGCTTTCCCCGGCATCCAGCCCTGTGTTCCACTCGTCCGTGGACTTTCCGGGCCACCCAGTTGCGTTGTCACGACAACTTAGCGGCGAATGCGCACTCGGCTGTCGTCAACGCGAACCCACGCCCAACCAACAATCCGCGAACCTTGTGCGTGCCAGGAAACCGATCTGCGAAGGACATGCCCGTGTGCGGGTCATGTTGCGAACCTCGTGCGTGCCAGCAAATCGATCTGCGAACGATGTGCCCGTGTCCCATATTGTGGGCAACAAAAAGCGGGCAACAAAAAGCCGTGGCCCACAATGTGAGAGCCACGGC
>CAYFOT010000009.1:0-22577 GCA_964344825.1 uncultured Actinomyces sp. | reverse complement strand
GGGCAACAAAAAGCGGGCAACAAAAAGCCGTGGCCCACAATGTGAGAGCCACGGCTTCCTGAAGCTAGATCAGTACGGCAAGTGCCTTACGCGTCCAAGTCCTGCTCAATCAGACCCGCGATTTCCTCCACCGCAGCCGCATTGTCCGACTCAACCGTGACCAAAGCGCCATTCTCAGCGCCCAAGGTCATGATCATCATCGATGAGGAAGCGTCAACTGGGTCATCGCCTTCCACGCTCAACAGGACTTCGTCGTCGTACTTCCCTGCCGCCTCTGCCACCAGCGCGGCGGGACGTGCGTGCAGGCCAACCTTGGATCCGACAGCAACTGTGCGCTTCGCCATGGGTGTCTCCTTCATACTCATTTCAACCTGGAGTGCATTTGCACCACAATGTGCCCCGGTCCAGCCGGAACCCGTCCTGCTATTGTAGGCATGTTCAACCTCACATTGTTTACTGATGTCCAACGTTGGTGAACTGGGATTGTTCACGTCTTAGCTGGTTCTGGAAGCGATGGTGCGATTCGGGACCCGGGCCAGCCGGGACATGGTTACGTAAAGCGTGCAAGGGGGCATTGTGGCCGACGAGAAGCTTCAGTCAGATGAGATAATTATTCACGGAACACCGGTGGTAGATGGCATTGCTTACGCGCCCGCGGCTTGGACTAGGCGCCCACCGCTACCGCCAGCAACCGCTCCAGAACTACCGGAGGACGAACGCGAAGACGCGGTGAAAGCCTTTGAACAGGCTTCGGACGCTGTCGCTGCGGGACTGAAGCGACGCGCAGAAGAAGCGTCCGGTTCCGCTAAGGAAGTCCTTGAGATGACTGCCGGGCTGGCCACTGACCGCGGCTACCGGCGCATGGTCAAGAAGGCCATCATGTCTGGCACACCTGCCATTCAGGCAACAATGGCCACCACCAACAAGTTCGTGGAAATGTTCGAAAAGGCCGGCGCCCTCATGGCAGAGCGCACCACGGACCTTCGTGACGTCCGCGACCGCGTCATCGCAAGGCTGCAGGGACTACCTGAACCGGGAATCCCCCACCTTCCCTACCCCGTGGTGGTCATGGGTGATGACCTATCACCTGCAGACACTGCGGGAATGAACAGTAAGGACTACGTTGCGATTGTGACGCAGGCTGGTGGGCCAACGTCACATACGTCCATCATTGCGCGTCAGCTGGGTATCCCCTGCATCGTCGCTGCGCGCAAGCTGGGTGAAGTACCAGAAGGTGCCGATGTCCTTGTCGACGCCACTGCGGGCACGGTTACGCTGGGAGCTGACCCCGCCCTCGCTCGCCAGTTGGTCGAAGAAGATCACGAACGCATTGAACGTATTCGTGCCTGGCGCGGGCCGGCCAAGACTAAGGATGGCGTACCCGTCCAACTCCTGGCGAATATCCAAGATGCGGCTACCGCCGTAAAGGCTGCGGAAAGTGAAGCGGAAGGAATCGGCCTGTTCCGCACGGAACTGCTATTCCTTGACACGCCCACGGAGCCGACAACGCAAAAGCAGGCAGAGGACTATCTGGCTGTATTTGAGGCGTTCCCATCCTCAAAGGTTGTCATCCGCACCTTGGACGCGGGCTCCGATAAGCCTGTTCCGTTTGCGACGCTCTCCGAAGAGTTCAACCCTGCTCTGGGTGTGCGTGGAATCCGCGTCACCGGTCAGGATCCGGACCTGATGATCCACCAGTTGGACGCCATCAAGGAGGCTGCCGCGGACTCACCGGGTACGGACGTTTGGGTCATGGCACCGATGATCTCAACGCTGCCTGAGGCCGAATGGTTCGCGCGTCTCTGCCGTGAACGCAACCTCAAACCAGGCATCATGATTGAGGTGCCTGCGGCCGTGATTCTGATCAAGAAGTTCATGAGTGTGGTCGACTTCGTTTCAATCGGGACCAACGACCTCACCCAGTACACGATGGCCGCGGACCGCATGTCGCCACACTTGGCGGAGTACACGGACCCGTGGCAGCCGGCCGTCCTCGAACTGATCGCTTTGACGGCCGAGACCGGGCAGGCCCAGTCCAAGCCCGCCGGTGTCTGCGGTGAGGCTGCGGCAGACCCGACGCTGGCCTGCGTGCTGATTGGTATGGGCATCACGTCCCTGTCCATGGCCACCAGCGCAATCTCCTCTGTCGGCGCGCAGTTGGCGACGGTAACGATGGCGCAGTGCCGTGAAGCGGCGACCGCTGTGCGTGGGGCAAGGGACTCTAAGGAGGCGCGCGCTCTGGCACGGTCTTCCCTGGGCCTCGTGTAGAAGGCAAAGCTTTCCGTAGAGGGCCGCGTCGGGATCACCCGTCGTGGCCCTCCTGCCTATGGGCTGGATTCATGAACCCGTTTGACATGGTCGTCACCGACTGGGGCATGACCTTGGCACCGTTCCCGGGGATGGAACTGGGTGCCCGCACCATGGAAGTGCTGACCAAACTGAGCAGACGCGGCGGCCACGTCGTCTTGGCTTCGGGCAGACCCGCAGGGGCCTCGCTAACCTGGCTCAGTTCAATGGTCTGGACATCGGCACCCTCTATCTGATTGGCTCAAATGGGGCTACCGCTAGCCGTGCTGACGCGCCCAACGACTACATTTTCGCCGTCCCGCTCCCAACGAATGCCGTGGTGGCGGCACAGGAGTTTACCGCGCAAAGCGACCTCGAATTCCTAGTGCCCACGCCCCACGCCGTCTACACGTCCAAACCGCATGGGCTATTTACGCTGTTCGAAGCGGCCACAGCCGACATCGCCACGGCCCCCATCGAAGAATGGAATCCGGACGCCACGCCGGCCATGAAGGCTCAGATGATTACCGATGGGCTGGACGACTCCAAAGCGCTTTCCGCTTTGAGGGAGGCAATCGCGCAGTCGGGCGCGGAAGCGGAAGTCGTGTTTTCCGCACCGGGGCTCATAGAGGTGACCGCGGCGGGCGCGAACAAAGGGGCGATGCTCACCCGGCTGCGTACTCACCTCGGAGTGGCCCCGCAGGCGGTCGTGGCGTTTGGGGACAACTACAATGACGTGCCGCTACTGAAAACTGCGGGCGTCGGGTACGCGGTCGGCGACGCCGTGGGGGAACTGCGCGATGTTGCGACGGACGTCATCGGGTATGTCATCGGGTATGTGGAGGAAGAGGCTGAGGCCGCCAAGCTCTCAGAACTCTTCAGCGTGGCCTAACCGCTATCGTCCGCAGCTTTCTTCCAGCCACGCCTGGCCGGCCGCAACGTCCCCGGACATCACTTCTTCCAGTTCCTTATTGTGGTTCTTCGCGGCAGCCGTTCCCTTGAGCGCGTCAAAGTCTGGGAACTGCTGAAGCGCTGAGACGGCCTCTGCCGCCGCGCCCTCGTCCCCCTCCTCTTCGGCCGTAACCAACTCCTCAACCCAATCGCAACGCCACCATAGGGCCTCCAAAACGGAAATGTCCCCTCGGCGATACACAGAGTACGTCATCACGCCTTCTTCGCCCTCCGGATCCACGTAACGCTCCGGGATCTCCAGGGTTATGGCATTGGAGTCCGCGCTCTTGACCTTTGCCCCCTTCACGTGTGGCAGCAGATCCTCAACCGCGACAGTTTCTTTCCCTTCGGGGTACGCGACGGGGAGATTGCCCAAATCCTCCTCAAACCATTCACGGGCCTCATCCGGCACTGGACCGGAAGGCACAAGGTAGGTGCCGGCTTCCGCATCCTTACTCTGCTGATCCGGGAAGAGCGCCTTCGGCAACGCCAAGGTCCCGCCGATCATCGCGATCGCGATAGCCACGATCACCATGATCCAGATGGAACGCTTCGTTTCCGGCTTGAACGCCATGGGGACTCCTTAGTCAGCGTTGCGGACATCTTCTTCGGGACGAGGGCGATGCCGCGGGCCTCCAGTCGCCTAAGTGTAACTGGACGTTGGCGGGTGCGTGCCACCTGCGCGAGCACGTACCAGCGCCACCACGCCCTCGATATCAACCCCGGCTTCAGCAGCAAGAAACAAGAGCCTGTCCGCCGGCGCAACCAAGTCCAGAATCTTCGTTGCCTGACCAGTCAAGACCGCGCCGCGGCCCCTGCGCAGCTCCACCAAACCCTCATCACGCAGAAGCTGATAGGCCTTCAGGACGGTGTGCAGGTTCACGTCCAGTTGCTCCGCCAGGTCACGTGCGCTGGGTAACTTTGTTCCCGCACGCAAAGTCCCCGCGGCAACCTGGCCGCGGATTGCGTCTGCGATCTGTGCGAACAGTGGCTCATCCAGACCCGGATCTATGGCGATTAGCACTCCGCCTGCCCCGCTTTACGCCTGTCGACTAGCGCCGCTAGGGTCGCAGCGCCAAGCGCAGAGTCCTCTGCCGTGACCACCACTACGTTGCCGCCAACCAGGGTCGCTTGGATCGCGGCGCCAGACCTAGTGACAACCGCCTCCCCATGCGGGCGGAAACGCCACCCCCAACCGCCCCACTCCTGCAGGGGCGAGACCTGAACCAATTCCACGCCAGATATACGCTCCAGTGCCACATGGATGCTTGGAAACCCCAGATAGCCGCGGACAACCAGTCCACGCTGGCCAACCGACACCTTGAAGACCGAAAACGCGAAAAGCATCAATGCGAGGAAGGCGGCTGTCCCCAAGAGAATCCACGGAGCGGCAAAAAACGCGCCCACCGCCAAGGCCGCCGCCATTACGGACGTCATAACAAGGAACCACTTCCCCATCCTGGCCTGCGACGTCCAAGCCACCGTCTGCCCCGGCAGCAGCGGTAAAGGCTCTACCTGTTCCGCTCCGGAGTCCCACCTCGGTTTCGGCAGGAGCAGGAAGGGGATGAGGGCGAAGGCAAGTGACACCGGCACCGCCAACAAAATGATGGGACCCACGTTGGGGGCGTCTGCAGCGTCTGCGAGGCCACGCTGGGCCATCACCGAGGCCACGGCAATGAAGGACACAAAGACGCTCAGCCACACGGCAGTTGCCACCATGAAACGTGGGGGTTGCGCGTGAGACGCGCGCGACCAAGGCACCGCCATCACGACTGGGAGCGCCCAGCCAAGCAGACCGATCATCACCAGGTACGTACTGGGCGAACCAAACCCATCCGGCGCGCCGCTCACGCCCCAGTGAATCGCGATGGGGTTGGGTACCTCAGGCAGCATTCGCCAGACGAGGACGAGGGCGGTAAGCGCCACCACCGAAGGCATCCCGATCCCGACAATCAGCGCACGAGTATGGCTGTTGCTAGAGCTATTTCGTCTCATAGTTATAGTTTTACTAGCACAACAGACAATCTGCAAGCGCGAGGTGGCTCATTGGCACCCAGGCCCACGCCCTCGACGGCCCCTTTCCTTGGAGAATCGGTAAAATCAGGTAATGACGTTCGAATGGCCCGACGGTCTCACCAGTGCCGAAGTGGCACGGCGACGCCCAAAGGAGCCCGAACAGAAGGGCAGGCGGAAACGCGCAAAAGTTGCCATCCCTAAAGGGAGCATCTTTTCTGTTTTCAACCTCAACCTGGTGGGTCTGTCAATCGTCCAGCTCTTGATGGGCTCATGGAGAGGCGCCCTCATAACCGCGTTCATGCTGCTGCTGAACACCACCATCCGCTTCGTGCAGAGGGGCTTGGCAGACCGGCGGATGGAGCGGTTCAGGGACTCTCAACAGGCGTACTGCTCAGTCATTCGGGATGGGAAGCTGGCTGACATTTTGGTCGAGGACGTTGTGGACGGCGACGCCCTCGTCACCGGCCCCGGTGACCAGCTGTTTGCCGACGGGACACTGCTTGGTCCGGGCGACGTCGTCGTCGGTATTCCGAATGTGGAGGAGGACGCCGGAGTCGGAAACCGCGGGTTCCGTGAAGCCCGTGAGCTCCGTGAGGTTACGGTGCACCCCGGGGAACGACTGACCGCTGGCTCTATTGTGCTACGTGGGCGGGCCGTCTACTTCGCCGAACTCCCCACCACTGAGACGGGTAGCGAGGCCGCTGCTCAGATCGTCAAAGACCCAAAGACCCGGCTGGAAGTGACCATCACCCGAATTCTCTCCGGACTGCTGGTCGTCGTCATCGTTTACTTGGCCCTGCTGCTTGCCACCTACATCCGCGTCGATGTCGGCGAATACGGTGACACCCTACTGGGTGCGGCTCCCGTCATCTTCAGCCTTATCCCAACTGGCATGTACCTGATGATCATGGTGAGCCTCGCGGCGGGCCGTGTGGAGTTGGCGCGGGAGGGCGGGGTTGTCCGGACGGCGCAGGCGGTTGAGACCCTGGCGGAGACCGACATCGTGTGTTTCACTGAGCTGGGGACCCTAGTCGGTACGTCGCTTGATCTGACGGTCTGCCAGGACCAGTCGGGGAAGAAACCCTCCGCCTCCAGAGTCCGGCGAACCCTTGGTGACATTGGCCGTTCCGTTACAACGCAGTCGTCCGTCGCGGGTCTGCTTGCTAGTGTGTACGAGGGAAACGTTCGCGTCGTCCAAGAAGAGCTGGACCAACCGGGACTGGACGGGTGGACCGCAGTCACGTTCGGCGAAAAGGATGCGGCGGGCACCCACGTCATAGGGCTTCGATCGACTCTTGAGCCAAACTTGGCATACCCCATCTCGGTTCCAGTGCCGGATGCTGCGGGAACCAAGCAGAAGAAGCAGCTTGTGCTGGCGCACCGTGCGGAGGCGGTGCCGCTTAGGGACGAGGGCGGCCGAGCCCGACTGCCCGACCAACTGGTGCCCGTGGGCGTGGTTACCTTCTCAGACAACCCGGATATGGACACCGCGGACCTGATCCGCCAGTACCGGGAAGTTGGCGTCAGCGTAAAAGCGTTCGGCGGCAACGTCGACACGATACTCAACCTCTTGCGTGCGGGTGGGATGTCTGCGGATCAAGCGAAGGAAATTGAGGGCAACGGCACCCTAACCGGGCAAGACCTAGAGAAAATCCCTCAGAAAGACTGGGGCAAGGTTGCTAAGGGCCACGTGCTCTTTGGGGGACTTACCCCAACCCAGGTTGGCGACCTAATCAAAGCGATGAGGGAAGACGGCAACTCCGTCACGGTTGTGGGGGACGGAACGCACGACTTGCCGGCACTTGGCAACGCGACGCTGGCTGTGGCTAAACCAGCCAGCACTCAGGCAGCCGTTGGCTTGGCGGACATGGTCCTGACTGACAGTGATCCCGGCATCCTTCTACGCCTGCTCCGCAAAGGTCAGAACATCATCAACCGGTTGTTGGACGTCATGAAGTTGAACCTGACGTTAGTGCTTGCCACGGGGATACTGATTTTGCTTGTCCGCACCCTCAGCGTGGGGTTCCCGCATCTTTCCAGCCAAGGCTCCCTGATTTCTCTGCTTTCCGCGACGATCCCATCTATCTACTTGGGTTTCTTCGGACGCCCTCGAAAACCAAAGACGTTCCAGGACAGCTACGCCAAAACCCTCCTAAGTTTCACCCTCCCAGCGGGCATTCTGCTGGCCTTAATCACGCTGGGGGTCTATCAGTTCCAGATCGAAACGACGGGCAGCTGGCGCACAGCGCAACTGGGGGTCACCTACACGCTGATTTACGCAGCTTTAGCGCTCAACCTGATTATTCGGCCAGAACGGCGCTTCAACATTCTCATTTGGTCTCTTGCGATCGTCGCGGTCGTGCTGCCGTTCAGTGCGTTCGCACGCTGGAACTACAAGATCAAGTTCATGAACCCGACGGACTACCTTGTCGTCCTCGTCGCAGTCATCGTCTGGTTCGTCCTGACCTCATTGCTTTGGCGAGCCTTGGGGGTGGAGGAGAACGAAGCGTTGGGCCGAGGGCGCGCGCGAATGCGCCGCTGGCACAAACGCTGGCAGGAGCGGCGGAATAAGTCGGACAAGCATGACGAACCTAAGACCAAGCGCGTCCATCACAACGGCGGCAGTGATGCATGACGCAGGTAAGGGCATCACGGAACCATAAGAGCGGGTTCTTATTTATACGGAGGGCCGACGGGATCAACAGGCCACGCGCACCGCACGGCCCTATTGATATAAAGTGCTTTCCACATCAAATAGCCGTCTTCGCTTGAAGACAGCGTCATCCGCATGATCTAGCGTATCCACAAGTGGAAACTGGGCGAACTTGCACATATGTGTGCAACGAGAAATACCCGAACGAAGCATTACGTGGAGCCGCCTGGGAGAATTGAACTCCCGACCTATTCATTACGAGTGAATCGCTCTACCGACTGAGCTAAGGCGGCCTTTCCGGGACGGTAGCCCCGGAGGACCTCTACGGCTTGGCTTGTGGCCGGGCCTTCGAAGTCCGGGATTGAGTATATAGCAGGCGCGCGGCCAAGGACGAACCTATTTGGTCCGCTGCAATGCATGCCACAAAAAACGTGTCAGCGGCACTCTGCACCTTCCTTCGGCAGAGTCCCCTCCAACAGGAACCGGTCGACTGCCGACGTGACGCAAGAGGAAGCAGCCGCGTTGTACGCCGTATGATCCCACCCCTCAACGGTCAACAGAACGGAGGAGGGAATCGACTCATGCAGGGACAACGCCATCGCGTACGGTGTCGCGGGATCATGCGTGGTGCCTATGATCAGCAGCGGCGGAATATCAGTCGCGGTGATCGGCTTGCGCACTGACCGGGAGTCCACCGGCCATGCACCCAACCCCGCAGATGCGAACATCCCATCCCCGCCAAGCACAGGGGTTGCCTCCTTCAGGCGCGCAGCTTCCGCCTCCCACTCCTCCACCGTTCCAACAGGTTCATAATCCAACGAGTTGATGGCGATGAACGCGTCCGAACTATTGGACAGGTACGTGCCATCCACTTCCCGGTCGTTGAAGTAGTCGGCAAGGAACAGGAGCGTAGAACCGTCTCCATCCAGTGCCTGTCCCACTGCCAGCGTCAGCGTCGGGTAAAGCTCCGTGGAGTAGAGCGACCCGATGACACCGGTGCGTGCCAATCCCAAAGTGAGGGGCCTGTCCGGATCAGCGGTTTCAATGGGTTTCTGCCCGACCTGCTCAAAGAAATCAATCATGGTCTGCTTACCCTCTTCAAGGTCATCCCCAAGCGGACACTTCTTCTGCGCCAAGCAAGACTCAATCCAGTTGTAGAGCGACGCCTCCATGCCTTCGTTCTGCAGGGCAACGACCTGGTTCACGTCGAGGGCGGGGTCCAGCGGACCATCGAGGACGAACCTGCCCACCCGGTCCGGGAAAATGTCGGCGTACACAGCACCTAGCAGTGTCCCGTATGAGAAGCCTACGTAGTCCAGAGTTTCTGCTCCAACAATGGCACGCACCATGTCGAAGTCGCGCGCTGCGGAATCCGTGTCCACGTACCCCACGATTTCACCATTACGCTCCAAGCACTGGGCGCCAAATTCCGCCAACTCCGCGTCCGCCGCCGCGATTATTTCGTCGGTGGACATCCCCGTGAAGTCAACGTCCAACGCGTTGTCCTCATCGCGCTCCTCATCCGTCATGCACCAGATGGGCGAGGACGCCCCAACCCCACGCGGATCCAACGCAACAATCTGATACGCGTCGACCACATCCTGGGTGAATATGTTGGCCACAACTGCGCTCAGGGAATCGACGGCGCCACCGCCCGGGCCCCCAAGGTTGTAGAACAGCGGCGGGCTCTGCGCCCCCTGCTTTGCCCCAACGTAACGGCCAACGGCTAAATCAATGGGATCACTTCCCGGGTCATCCCAGTTCATGGGCGCAGTAATCGTCGCGCACTGGTAGTTTTCCATGTCCTTTGGCGCGCTCATCATCGATGGAACCACGTCCGCTTCTTCACACGGCCCCCAGTCGATTGTCTGCGCGTAGTAGTCCTCAAAACCGACGGGCGCCTCGGCCACCAACGGCTCGGGCGCGGGCGAGGGCGGAAGGTCTTCCTTCGCACCCAAAGACCCAGACGAAGTACAACCCGCGGCAAAAAGCGCGGTAACACTAACCGCGAGCACGAACCTGCGGAACCGTCGGCCGCTGGGAGCTTTGGAGTTCTGTTTGGGTTTCATCTTCGTCCTCGTTCAGCTCTGTTCCGTCGGGTTCGCAATCGACACCGCCATCGCTTCCAAGAGCAGCAGCGGAGATGACGTGGTCTGGTTACGTTTGCGGGCAGTCTCAATGGCATCAACGCGGGCCATGGTCTGCTGCGAGGTTGATATAGCTGCCACTTCCTTAATCCGCTCGCTCATGTCGACGTTGACCACCGCCACGTCGGCCCCCAGCTGTTCGGTTAGCACGTCGCGGTAGAACCCAAGCAAGTCAACCAACGCGCGGTCGATGGCATCGGTCAGTGCGCGCCGTGCCCGACGCTTCTGGTCCTCTTCCATTCGCCGAAGTGCAGCGCGCGCCGAAGTCGGCATGCGTCGCCCCTCCTCCACACCAAGCACCACCAGAAGTTTCTTGCGTTCGAGGGCGTCAGTCCGCTCCGTCTGCTCCTTCGCCAACTCTGTCAGCGCTTTGTGCATCCGACCGGCGTTCACTATTGCTTCCCCAGAGGTGCGCGCCAGCAGAGGCAGCTCAAAGACACTCCTTAGATCCTCACGCAACTGCGGGTTTTTCAGTAGACCACGGGCAAAGCCGACGTGGGATTGAGCCAGGGTGGCTGCCCGCATGGCGTCCTCGAAATCAACGCCTTCCGTCTCCACAAGGTAGTCCGCTACCGCGCCCGCCGCGGGAGTCCGCAAGACCAGCGGCCGACACCGGGAGCGGATGGTCGTGATTACCTCCCCGGGCGTGGGGGCGCAGAGCACCCAAATCCCCCGGTCAGGTGGCTCTTCAATGGATTTCAAGAGCGTGTTCGCGGCATCGGCACGCAGCCGGTCAGCGTCCTCAACGACCGTCACGCGCCAGCGACCTTGGGAGGGTGCAGTGTATGCCAGCGGGAGCCATTGCTCCCGCACGTTCTTAACCTGATAGCCGGCATGGTCCGTCGCGTATATTTGCACGTCAGCGTTAGTTTGCGCCATTGTCGTGACGCAACCATTGCAGTCACCGCACCCAGGAGTGGATCCGGTGCATTGCAAAGCTGCCGCCAGACACTTCGCCGCGATGGACCGGCCCGAGCCCGGGGGGCCCGTTATCAACCAAGCGTGGCTAAGTGCTTGGCTGGCCCCCACCTCGCCCTCGACAATCTGGCGCCCCTCCGCCGCAGCCGCTTGCAACACCTGCACGGCTTGGGGCTGCCCGATCATCGCGTCCCACACCGTCATGGCGCCACCTTCAGAAGGATTGCCGCGACCACGTCATCGAAGACTTCGTATATGGATTTGCTGCCGTCGAGGACGATAATGCGCTTAGGGAACTCCCTTGCGATGCTCAGGTATTCCGCCCGGACACGTGCGTGGAATGAATCTCCTGCACGCTCCAGTCGATCGCGACCCACCCCCATGGCATCAACGCGCCCAATACCTGCCGACTCGTCAATGTCCAACAGGAGGGTCAGGTCAGGTTGGAGGCTTCCGGTCGCCCAATCGGACAGACCGCGTATTTCCTTTGGGCCCAGTTGTCTTGCGGCGCCCTGGTAGGCCACGGAGGAGTCCGTGTAACGGTCCTCCAAAACGACCGCACCGCTTTCAAGTGCCGGGCGCAGAACCGTCGCGACGTGATACGCGCGATCAGCTGCATACAGGAGGGCTTCGGTTCGCGGATCGACATCTTCCGGACCGTGCTGGATGTGGTTGCGTAACTGCTGGCCCAGCTCAGTCCCGCCGGGCTCCCTGCTGGCCAGGGTCGCGACACCGCGTCTACTTAGTTCATCCGCAAGCAGGGCCACCTGCGTGGTTTTGCCGCAGCCGTCTCCGCCCTCAAAAGTTATGAAGAGGCCTTCACCTCCACGGTCCGCAAGCGCCTGCGCCAGTTCGTCCAGTTTCCGCGCGGTTCGCGCAGGCGCGCCACCTGTTGACGAGCCGCCTCGCGTACCCTGCGGATCTGTCACTTCAGACGCCACCTTTCTGTGTCAAGAACGTTGGGACGTCCTTCGCCGATTATTGCAGCTCACTGCCTACTTGGTTTTGCGCGGAGCGGCTGTCTTCGCAGGTGCCTTGCGGGCCCTAACGGGAGCTTTCCGAGCCGGAGCCCGTTTCACGGGCGCCTTGTCACGTCGATCCGCCAAGAGCGCGTAGGCACGCTCTGCCGTCAGTCCCTCCACGGTCTCTGCGCGGGGAACTGTCGCATTCGTGATCCCGTCAGTCACATAGGGCCCGAACCGCCCGTCTTTCACAACGACCGGGCGCCCGGTGACCGGATCCTCCCCAAATTCCCGTAGCGCGGTCCGAACGGTTGCCCCACGGCGCGTCTTCGGTTGCGCGTAGATCTGCTTCGCCTGTTCCAGGGTTACGGCCAGCAACGACTCTTCATCCGGGAGCTGGCGGGTATCGCGCCCCTTCTTCAGATACGGTCCGTATGGCCCGTTCTGCGCAGTTATGACTTCGCCACTTTCCTCATCCACTCCAACCTCACGCGGCAACGACATGAGTTTCACGGCGTCGTCGAGGTCGACAGTTGCGATGTCCATCGACTTGAACAGGCTGGCGGTCTTTGGTTTCGGAGCAGTCTTGGACCGCGTGGTCTTCTTCTTCGGCTCCGCGCCCTCCGGAGCAGGCTCTTCTGGCAAGACCTCCGTCACGTAGGGTCCGAACCGTCCGTTCTTCACCACGATCAGGTTCCCCGTGTCCGGGTGTACGCCCAGTTCACGGCCATCCGATGCTGCGACTTCCAGGAGCTCATTGGCCAACTCTGGCGTCATTTCGTCAGGCGCGATAGTGGGCGGGACGGATGTACGCCGGCCGTCCTCATGCTGAATGTAGGGCCCATACCGGCCGATGCGCAGAACGACGCCGGGTGCCACCGTCACGGAGTTCACTTCACGGGCGTCAATGTCGCCAAGGTTCTCCACGGTGTGGCGCAGCCCGTATGTCGCGATGGGGTTCGGTACCTTCTCCGCAGGCTGCGACTCATCAGAATCTGACGACTCACCGTTGGAACCGGGCTTTTTCTTCGTCGGCTTCTGATCGCCCTCGCCAAGATAGAACCGCTTTAGCCACTGGGATCCCTTGACTTCTCCCGCAGCAACGTGGTCCAGCCCCGCCTCCATGTCTGCGGTGAACTGGTAGTCGACCAGTTCGGCCAGGTTTTCAACTAGGAGCCGCGTGACGGAGAACGCCAGCCACGTAGGAACCAGGTACTGACCGCGGTGCGTAACGTATCCGCGGTCCCCGATCGTCTGGATTGTGGCGGCGTAGGTGGACGGACGCCCGATACCTAGGTCTTCCATCGCCTTCACCAGCGTCGCCTCTGTGTAGCGGCCTGGAGGTGCGGTCTTGTGATCCTCCGCCTTCGCGTCGGATGCCATGACACTGTCACCTTCTGCCACCTGTGGGAGGTCCTGCTCCTCTACTCTGCCCGCACTCTTGCGCGCGCCCTGGGCTCCCTTGTCCTTACTTTCGCGATACAGCTGCTGGAACCCGGGGTCCGTGATGACAGTCCCGGAAGTGGAACCCGTCGCCACCTGGAATCCGCCCGCATTGGAATGCAGGTCAATGTCGACTTTCACCGTCGCCGTGTAGCCCACCGCATCATTCATTTGGGAAGCGACGGTCCGCTGGTAGATCAGGCGGTACAGAGCCAGCTGCTGCGCGGAGATCTGCCCAGCCAGTGACTCAGGGGAACGGAACTGGTCCCCGGAAGGTCGAATGGCCTCATGCGCCTCCTGGGCACCCTTCTGCTTTTTCGCGTAAATCCGCGGTTTGTCAGGTATGCAACCCGCACCGAATCGTGTTGTGGCCGCAGACCGCGCCGCCTTCAACGCCTGCGTGGACAGGCCGGCCGAGTCCGTACGCATGTAGGTGATATACCCACCCTCATACAGTGTCTGGGCGACGCGCATAGTCGTGGACGCGTTCCACTTCAGCTTTCGTGATGCGTCCTGCTGCAGGGTCGAGGTCGTAAAGGGCGCCGCCGGACGGCGCCTGTAAGGACGTTGCGTAACGGAGACGACCTGCCCCTGCGCGCCGTTGATCGCGTCAACCAGCGGGAAGGCCAAATCCTTGCCCAAGACCAGCGTCTGCTGCGCGACAGCTTTGTCCGTCAGTTTCCCGTTCGCACCAAAGTCCGCGCTGCTGGCGATCGGTTTGTGGTCGAGGGCGTTGATCTTCACCTGGAATGGCGCGTCATCCTTGGATTCCGCAGCCGTTGGCGTCACGGTGGCATCCAAGGAGTAATACTCAGCGCTGACGTGCGCCATCCGTTCCTGTTCCCGGTCTACGACAAGCCGGGTCGCAACCGATTGGACGCGGCCGGCCGACAGGGACGGCGCGACTTTGCGCCAAAGGACCGGCGACACCTCGTATCCGAAGAGTCGGTCGAGGACGCGCCGTGTCTCCTGCGCATCCACGAGATCACGGTCAATATCCCGTGTGTTCTGCAGTGCCCCTTGGATGGCATCCTTCGTGATTTCGTGGAAAACCATCCGCTTCACTGGCACTTTTGGCTTCAGGACCTCATGGAGGTGCCACGCGATGGCTTCGCCTTCGCGGTCCTCATCAGTTGCCAGGTAGAGCTCATCAGCTTCCTTGAGCGCCCGCCGCAGCTCCGCGACCCTCTTCTTCTTATCCGTATGAACCTGGTAGTAGGGCTTGAAGTTGTCCTCTACATTCACGGCGAAACGAGAGTATGGGCCGTTCTTCATGTTCTTCGGCAGCTGGGAGGGCGTGGGCAGGTCACGGATGTGCCCAACCGAGGCCTCCACCTGGTAGTCATCCCCCAGGTAACCACGAATTGTCTGCGCCTTTGCAGGCGACTCTACGATTACCAGCTTCACTGTAATTACTCTCCGTCCTTCTACTGGATACTGCCTTCACCATGGGTCAGACAGCCATTTGACCAGAGTCCACGTGTAGTACCGTCACGGCTGACCATATAACGGTCGCACCCACAGGGGTCAAACAGGCCACGAAAATTGTGGACTCATTCTTTACTCAAGACACCCGAGCGGAGAAGCTCTGGGAGCGCTTCCTCCACCTGCATGCGTGTCGTGTCGGGGTCCTCTCCCATTAGATGCGAAATGGCCGGTATCACCTGTTCAGGCGTAAGTTCCCCCTCTGACACACCAATCAGCGCCGCCACGGAGGAAGCAACTGTGCGGTCCCGTCCGCCCGGCCTGCCCTGTGTGACACGAATCAACTCCGGGTCCACACTGCCTGGAACAAAATACCTGACTTCGCGGACATCTTCGCCTCTGCGCAGACGGCGCGTAGCCCAATCATCCGGCAGCACCAAGTTATCCAATGCGCACCGAACTGCCGCTCCGTCCACCGGAGGCCCAT
Organism: uncultured Actinomyces sp.; assembly: GCA_964344825.1. GTDB lineage: Bacteria > Actinomycetota > Actinomycetes > Actinomycetales > Actinomycetaceae > Scrofimicrobium. Next base: position 7,289 of record CAYFOT010000009.1, on the reverse strand, counting down.
CCGGAAGATATTCACAGACTAGGTTCAGTCTTCCGCCATCTCCACCGCCCCCTGTTAGCTCCGTACCGGAATGCGATACCTGCACCTGCTCACCACGCGCAGCACCTACCCGGAGCGCCAAAGAACCCAACCCGACATACGCGACCCGCGCCGCGCGGAAGTCATTCAACCACTCCCTATATTCCCGCGCCCACTCCCGCTTCGGAACACCGTCCCCCAACGCGTCCCGCATCCACCACTCTGCGTACTGCGCAACGTCCACCAAGTCCCTCTGCACGACCCACGCATCCACGTCCCCGCCTGCTTCAACAACGGGTGCGGCCGCCTCTTCAACCCAATCCGACGGCCTAACAGCCCACCCATCGGGGTCCCCTTGGATCTCCCAGTTAGCCAGCATTTGAAGAACCCCGCCCGGATTCAGGTGTCCAACAGACTGCTTGATCACCAGGGGTATCAGGCTGTCCCGCTCCAGCCCACCATCGCGATACTCCAGATTCAACCGCTCCCGAACAGACTGCGGCGTAATGACGAACGGCGGATTCGATGTGATGAGGTCAAACTGTTCCCCTTCAACCGGCTCAAACAAGGAGCCCTGACGCACATCCAACTCAACCTCGTTCAGCAGCGCGTTGAACCGGGTGAGTTGGCATGCCCGCGCGGATATGTCCGTGGCGACGACACGGTCCGCATGCTTCGCCAGGTACAGCGCCAACACCCCGCATCCACACCCGAGATCCATGGCTGCCCCCACACGCTGACGCATTGTGAGCCCCAAGAGGTTCGTCGTCGCAGCCGCTATCCCCAGCACGTAGTCTTCCGCCGGTGGCTCCCCGGTCTGCGCCTGCGAAAGATCAGAGGCGATCCACCATTCGTGAACGGCGGAGTCGACGACCTCACCCATGTCACCGACGACGGGTATCTGGGCGCTGTGGGGCCGCAAATCCACCTTGGCAACAACTACGTCGCCACCGACCCCTCCCGCGAGGTCCACAAGCCCCAGCCGACGTGCCCCTTCGGCACCCAAAGTTGGAAGGGCCGCGTCCACGTCTTGCCGCGAAACGGGCTCCGCCAACACGAAAAGACGCGTCAGTGTTGCCGAGGGCGCCACTACCCCTTCCAGTTCGAGGGCGGCCGGCACCAACTGGTCCCGCTCCATCGCAGCCTTAGCCATGGGCGACAGCAGCCGGTCAACACGGTCCACCGTCCAGTCAGCCATGCGCAAGTCTGCACGCAACCTGCCGACCAACTCACCATCTAGGATCAACCCATCCAAGCCATGACCGGTGCCCTCATCAAGACCATCAAAAGTCATTGCGACCCTCCCCTTCAGCCCCGCCCGAAAAGCAGGCGTCACCCAATCAGGCAACGTTACGCCCGAACCCGAATCCAAACACTCTCACGTGGCTCCGACACTACCGCGCACCACGCTCTTCCGACGCACCCTACCTATGGCGCCGCCTGCGCAGTAGTGTGGATATGAGGCGGGTCACGGACTCATGGCCATGGCACACAACGGAAGGAACGCTGATCCTGATGGACGTCCAAGTGAAGCGTATCTATGAGGAAGAGTCTCCCGATGACGGAACGCGGGTGCTGGTCGATCGACTTTGGCCGCGCGGCGTCAGTAAGGAACGTGCCGACCTGGCGCTATGGGACAAGGAAGTCGCGCCCTCCACAGAGCTGCGGCAGTGGTACGGCCACGACCCCGACAAGTACCAAGAGTTCAAACATAAGTACATTGAGGAGCTTCAGTCCGGCCCACAGCAGGAAGCCTTCCAGAAACTGGTTGAACTGGCGAAAAAGGGCCCTCTCACGCTGCTCACAGCCTCAAAGGCCGTCAACATCTCCGAAGCGGAGGTTCTAAAAGAGCTGCTCACGAAGGAGTAGGCGCGCCTAAGCATCGGGATCGAGGACGTGGAGGACCTGTGGGCCGACATCGCGCGGGCTTTAGAGACCATTAACAATGGGCCGCATTCGGACCAGATGCTCTAGGGACTCTGACTCCCGCACCGTGTGTCACGCCAGAGAAGCCACCGCGGCATCGTAGTCGGGTTCCTGCTTGATGTCGGGGACCTGCTCCGTGTAAATCACCGTTCCGTCCTCGTCCAAGACGACGATCGCACGCGACAGCAGACCCGCCAACGGGCCATCCACCTGCTCCACGCCGTAGTCATCGCCGAATGTGGAACGGAACGCGGAGGCCGTCACCACGCCATCGATACCTTCAGCGCCACAGAAACGTTCGAACGCGAACGGGAGGTCTTTGGAGACACAGACGACGGTCGTGTTGTCAAGGTCGGCTGCCAACTGGTTGAAACGACGCACAGACATCGCGCAGATCCCGGTGTCAACTGATGGGAAAATGTTCAGAACGACGCGGCCTGCAGGCAGCTCATTCTTCTTCACTTCCGATAGATCTTGAGCGACCAAAGTAAAATCTGGCGCCTTGGTGCCGACCGCTGGTAGTTCGCCGACTGTGCTGATGGGGCTTCCGCCCAAAGTGATTTTTGCCATGAGACCATGGTCCCACCGATAGCGTCACAACGGTAGGGGTTTCGCTGGAGGCGCTTAAAGCTTTGACATGTTGAAAGTGCTGCCAAAGGCAGTTCGACTGCGCAGGCACGGGCCCGACGTTGCCTCATGTGCCCTTTCCCAAGTCGCCGTGGACCATCGTTGCGTCACCGGGCGGCTACTTAACGCCCTCGTTAACGCCCTCGCCACCGGAAAAACACGGACACCCAGTGTTCTTGCCGTGTTGCCACAACATGCGAAATGAATGCAATCTACGTTTTATGAGCGCAATTTTTGATGTATGACACGCGTTTCTTCGCACGTCCACCTATGCTGGGGCACGTCAAGTTCTGACATGGAGGCCAGGCACTGCGACCAACGGCCATGCGAAGGAGTATCCGCATTGAAAAGAAGACGACTAACCGCACTCTCCAGTGCGGGAGCACTGGCAATGCTGCTGGGCGGGCTAACACCCGCAATGGCAGTGCCTCAACCCGTGAACCCAGAGGTGGAATCCGAAGCGGCCGCCTCTGCCAACGCTTTAGAGACAGAGGATAAGGCAGACCCAGAGGCTGCGACATCCCACGCAAGTGCCGGGCGGCTCGTCGTCGCGGCCGGAGACTTCCAAGATGAGGCTGGCTGTAGCGGAGACTGGCAACCAGACTGTGAGGTCACTGCACTGACGCTGGATGATGAATCCGGACTGTTCTACGGTGACTTCACCGTGCCCGCAGGGACTTACGAATACAAGATGACCGCCGATGGCGGATGGGACACAAACTGGGGTAAGTGGGGCGCACCCGGGGGCGATAACATCGTTTTCACCTCGGATGGTTCCCCGACTCACTTCGTGTTCAACATTGACACCGGTGAATCAGTCGCAGCCAACAGTGCCGACATGGTCACCGTGCCCGGATCTTTCCAATCGCAGGTGGGTTGCTCCGAAGATTGGCAGCCATCATGCCTAGCCACCGCAATGTTCCCCCAAGAGGATGGGACGTTTGGCTACAAGACTTCCCGGCTCAGCGTCGGGACGTATGAGTTTAAGGTCGCCAAAGGAATGGCATGGATAGGCCAGGACTGGGGCGAGGACGGGGGAAGCGCCAACGCTTCTTTCACCACCTCTGAAGCAAACGAACTGGTGGTGTTCTCCTGGGATCCTGATACAAAGATCCCAACTGTCCGCACGGAGCACGCCCAACTGCCGGGTGCAGGCAGCAGCCAGGCGATCTGGCTGGACGCAAACACTGTTGCGTGGCCATTCGCCCTGGCTGGTGGAACGGCAGAGGGAGCCAAGGCTCTGAACTACATCCTTGTCGACAACGCGAACGTCAAGATCACACCCGGCGACCTGAGCCAGGAGGAGATCAACTCTGACCTTCGTACTCGCACTGGTTACATCGCACTGAGGTTGACAGACCAGGACGGCAACGCGCTGGAGCGCTCTGTCATTCAAGAGATCCTGCGCGGACCGATTGAGTTCCAGGCGAACGAAGCAGCTGCCGCGGTCGACGCCGGTAGTGCCGCTGATGCACTGGCACGGACCGGAACCCAGATCCCCGGCGTACTTGACGACGTCTACGGTGGAGCCGCTAAGAGCGAAGACCTAGGGGTCATCTGGGACGGCGCAACCCCGACGCTGAGGCTGTGGGCGCCCACCGCCCTCGACGTCTCCCTGAACCTGTGGAAGGATCCGGCGGGAGCCGTGGAAACCCTGGACGCCCAGTGGGATGACGCCTCCGGTGTGTGGACAGTCGTCGGCGCGTCGGACTGGGAAAACGCACAGTACCTCTGGGATGTGTCGGTGTACGCACCATCCGAGGGCGAAGTAGTTAATAACGTAGTCACGGACCCTTACTCAAAGGGCCTGACCGTGAACTCCAAGCGTTCCGTCATCGTGAACCTGGACAATGCCAGCTGGATCCCGGAAGGCTGGGGCTCAAACGTACCTCCCGCACTGCGGAACCAGTCGGAGCAGACCATCTATGAGCTCCACGTGCGTGACTTCTCCATCTGGGACGACACCGTGCCCGAAGCATTGAAGGGCAGTTACAAGGCGTTCACGGTAAAAGGGTCTGACGGCACCGATCACCTGAAGGAGCTTTCAGAGGCCGGCCTAACCACCGTCCACCTCCTCCCGACCTTCGACATCGCGACAACAACGATCCCGGAGCTGCGTGAAGACCAGCAGGAGCCGACAGTTGAGGGCGTGGCTCTAACCTCCTCACAGCTGGCAACGCTGGAGACGCTCTCCGCCTGGGGTCCCGCTTCGGAGATCCAGCAGGCAGCAGTCGCAGCAGTCGCAAACCAGGATGGCTTCAACTGGGGATACGATCCGTTCCACTGGGGCACCCCAGAGGGCTCCTACGCCACCGCTGGTAACCAGACGGGCGGCGCTCGAAGCTTGGAATACCGTGAAATGGTTTCAGCACTGCACGACATGGACTTGCGTGTCGTCCAAGACGTCGTCTTCAATCACACCGCGGCACATGGTCAGGCTGAGATGTCCGTCCTCGACCGCGTCGTGCCGGGCTACTACCAGCGCCTGAACGCCAAGGGCATAGTGGAGACCTCCACCTGCTGCTCCAACATTGCAACGGAGCACACCATGGCGGAGAAGATCATGGTCGACACCGTGGTTGCTCAGGCCGTTGACTACCACATCGACGGTTTCCGCTTCGACCTGATGGGCCACCACTCCCTCGACAACATGATTGCCGTACGTGACGCCCTGAATTCTCTGACTCTAGCGGAAGACGGGGTAGATGGCTCGAAGATCTATCTGTACGGCGAAGGCTGGGACTTCGGTGAGGTCGCAGGTGGTTCGCTGTTCACACAGGCGACACAGACGAACATCGCAGGCAGTGACATTGGCGCATTCAACGACCGCCTCCGCGACGCGGTCCACGGCGGTGGCCCATTCGATGAGGATCAGCGAACTAATCAGGGCTTCGGCACCGGCCAGTACACTGACCCGAACGAAACTGCGGCGGCTGCGTTCACCGCAGAGGAGCAGGAGGCCTCACTTCTGCACAACATGGAACTGATCATGGTGGGCCTGGCGGGTTCGTTGAAGGACGTCGAAATCCCCACCCAGGACGGTGTCAAGACGGGCAAGGAAATCGACTACAACGGTCAGCAGGCCGGCTACACAGCCAGCCCACAGGAGTCGATCAACTACGTGGAAGCACACGACAATGAAACCCTGTACGACATGGGGATCTTCAAGTTGCCGACCGACTCCACGATGGACACGCGCGTTCGTATGCAGGTTCTGTCTAACGCTACCGTCGCCCTCGCCCAGTCCCCCGCTTTCTTCGCTTCGGGAACAGAGCTTCTGCGCTCGAAGTCGCTGGATCGCGACTCTTACAACTCCGGTGACTGGTTCAACGCCCTCGACTGGACAATGAACTGGAACGGCTTCGGCAAGGGTCTGCCCATCAAGGAGAAGAACGAAGCCAAATGGCCGGTGATGCGTGAGTTCCTTGAGGACGACGCCAACCTGCCAGGCACGGATGACATGTCGCTGACAAACGACATGACGCTGGACCTGCTGAAGCTGCGGTCCTCGACCCCACTGTTCACGCTGGGATCTGAAGATCTCATTATGCAGAAGCTGACCTTCCCGAATGCGGGAGAGGACGCGACCCCCGGGGTCATCGTCATGTCGATTGATGACAGGCCCGCGGACGCCGCGGTCAGAGCCTCCACCGATGTCGATGCAAACCTTGATGGCGTCGTTGTCGTCTTCAACGCAACACCTGAAACCTGGGTTGAAGCGATTGATGACATGGCAGGGCGCGACTTTGAGCTAAGCCCGGTCCAGGTGAATGGTGCTGACTCCGTCGTGAAGCAGGCCAAGTGGGACAGTAAGACGGGGACTGCTACCGTGCCGGCACGGACTGTCGCGGTATTCGTGCAGCCAGCATCGGATGTGCCGCCAGCGCCTGAGTACAAGGGAACGATTGAGGTCGCGCCCAGTGTGATCGAGGCCGGCGCTACGCTGGACGTCTCTGGTTCCGGATGGGAGCCGGGAGCAGTCGTCGAACTGTCGATCGCCGGATTGTCTGTTTCAGTGCCTGTCACGGTTGGTGCGGACGGATCCTTCACCAGCGCGATCGTCATACCGAAGGACGCAGAAGCCGGGAATTACACGGTGACGGCGTCAGAGGGCGACTACCAAGTGAGCGCCACGTTTGAGGTCAAGGCTGCTGCCAGTGGTGGTGGGGACAAGCCCGACGGTGAGAAGCCCGACGGTGAGAAGCCCGATGGCGGCAAGCCCAACGGTGGCAAGCCGGGAACACTCCCGCAGACCGGTGCGAACGTCTTCTGGATCATGCTCACCGCCGTTGGCGCGCTGGGCGCTGGAACCGTACTCTACCGCGCAAAGAGGAAGGCTTCCTAAACCCGTAGGCACCACAATGCCCCGTGCGGCACCGCGGCGCGCCGCAACACGACGCACCGCAGCACACCGCAAATAGCGGGGCATAAGGCCAGTGGCCCTGAGCGACTTCATAAGGACGCTCAGGGCCACTCCTTTTGTCTGTGGTCTGTCTATGGTCTAAGTCGAGGCGAGTGCAAGAGGCAGGTCCAGGCTTCCGCGGGCTAGAACCGGGGTGAGTCCAGGCTTCCGCGGGCTAGAACCGAGGTGGATCCGGACTTTAGCAGTCGGGCACACAAGGGCACACACAGACGGGATCCTAAGATCGATGGTTATCCCCAATATCGACACTTGTGCCCGGGAACAACCTTCGATAGTTAGCCACAACCTTCGATAG
>CAYFOT010000008.1:24663-49196 GCA_964344825.1 uncultured Actinomyces sp. | reverse complement strand
TTTTCGCCATGTTCGTGAGCATTGGAGTGTATGCAGCTCCCGGTGCTTTGGCGGCGCCCGCCGATAGCCCAGTGCTTAGGCAGGACAACCTGAGCCGCGTGTCTGGTGTTGACCGGTATGCGACGTCCGCAGCCGTGTCACGCGCCACGTTCAGTGCGGGAAGAGAGTTCCCCTAGTTCTTGCGTTGAAGGGTTGCGTCTTTCCAACCGTGAACAAAGCACTCAAGGATCTGGGGGTGACCTCTGGAGTTTTAGTGGGTGGTGCGGGCGTTCTTGAGGCCAGACTAGGTGTTTGTGGTGTGGCCAAGGGTGCGCCCAGCAGCCAGGCGTGTCCGACGGGATCCCTGTCACCGAAGAGCGGTGTGGCGGCTCTCCCTGAGCCTAAGGGGCTGCTTGAGATCGGCGTGGACACGTTGGGTCAAGCTTTGCCGTCCAGCAAGAGTGAGGGTGCACTGCCGGTGTGTATGAACATCTCTGTCGACGGTAAGAGCGTTGGCGCATACGGGACAATTGCGGTTCAAGGCTCTTCCACAGCGGGCTGGCCGAAGAAGAATTGGTCTTTGAAGCTGTATTCGGACAAGGCGCGCAAGCAGAAAATCCTTCTCAAAGTGGGCAACTCGATAGCCTCCGACACCTGGGTCGCGAAGGCTGAATGGATTGACCCCACCCAACTGCGGAACCCTCTGTCCTACCGGCTATGGGGACAGATGACTTCCGCAAGGTCTACCTCTCCCAAGCTGGAAGTCCAGAATTCAAAGGGACCCCATAACCCGGGTGCCCAGGGGTTCCCCAACACGTACATGTCCCGCGTCTCAATGGATCTGGCGCCTCCTTGACACGGATCGCAGGCTAAATGGGCGTCGGCCGCTAGACGTCCCTCGGGAGCGCGGCAGCCAGACAGAAGGTTGCTGCCGCGACCACTGTCTCCTGGCCGTCGCCATGCTTCGTAGCCACGGCATCCCGGCGCGCGTCCGGTACGGCTATGCAAACTATCTTGTCCGCGGGTTCAGTGTCGACCACACGATCGTGGAAGTGTGGGATGAGGGCGACCGTCGGTGGCGACGTTTCGATCCTGAAGTGATGGTCCCAACCGGCGCGCTACAGGAACCGCTGGACCAGCCTGTCGGCGAGGGCGCTCCGTTTCGCACCGCCGCGGAGGTCTGGCAGGGGTGGCGCGCGGGCGCCCTCGACCCCAACGCCTACGGTGTCCGGCCGGCCGGGGTTCGACCACCACGGACCTGCGGCAACGGTAGGGGAGTGCGCGGGTGGGTAGTGGAGGATCCCACATCCGGTGGATTCTCAGTCTTTTCACAGCCTGACCACAGGTTCCGCGCCTATCGTTTATCGAGTCCAAGCCGATGCGACTGCATTTGGCGTTTCCTAGATGTTGTTGGGATATAAGAATGAAGCTCCGTACCCGTCTCATCGTTCCGCTGGCCCTGTGCCCGCTGCTTGTGCTGGCTGGATGTTCAAGCAATACCGGCTCCACCGAATCGGGCCAATCTGCAGGTTCTGAGGCTGCCGCTGCCGACGCTGCGGACAGCACGGGCGGTGCGTGTGACGCGACCATCCTAGAATCCGCTGAAGCCGCCCAGTCAGGTGTCGAAGTCGAGGCGGATGCCGTGGCCACCGAAGCCGCCCTCGAATCGATCACCCTCAGTAAGGACGCCTTGGCGGCCCCCATTGCCACGTTCGATGCTCCTCTGGACGTCACCACCGAAGCGGTCATTGTGAAGGATGAGGGAGACGGCGAAGAGATCAAGGAAGACCAGGTCATTTCCATGAACTACATGGTTTGCGACCTTGTCACCGGGGAGAAAATGTACTCCACGTGGGGCCTGACCTCCGATGAGGACGCGCCGTTTAGCGCAGCGCTGAGCGCCGCGAACTTTGGTGAAGTGATGGTGGATTCCCTGGCCGGACACAAGGTGGGCACCCGCGTCCTCTGGAGCCAGCCCGGTTACAGCGCGGAGCAGAGCACGACGGGTGTTGCCTCCAACGGCTACGTCTACGTCATGTCCATTACTGGAACACAGAACATTCTGGACGAAGTCTCCGGGACTGAGGTTGAGCAGAGCGATGAGAGCCTGCCGAAGATTGACTTCAAGGACGGCAAGCCGGCGCTGACAGTGCCCGAAACCTTCAAGGCACCAACAGAGCTGATTGTGCAGCCGTTGATCGAGGGTGACGGTGCGACCGTTGAAGCCGGACAGACCATCGCGGTGAAGTACACGGGATGGCTGGTCGACGGAACACAGTTTGACTCTTCCTGGGATCAGGTTGGCGCGGATCAGATCATTTCCTTCCCGATTGGGCAGGGCAGCGTAATCACCGGTTGGGATGAGGGCTTGGTCGGCCAAAAGGTCGGTAGCCGCGTGCTCTTGGTTATCCCCTCAGAGATGGGATACGGCGCGAATGGTAGCGGCGACGTCATCCCCGCTGATTCGGACCTGATCTTCGTGGTCGACATCCTGGGTGCCTACTAGGCCACTCACCAGTCGCGTGGGTCCACCCCCACGCGCACGATCTCAAAGGCGCCCTCTTTATAGCGCAGATGACTGATCGAAGCATTGCCGATGGTTCGCCCGTCGTACCCCGTAGGATCCATTGCTGGTAGCAACGTCCGGGTGATCGCCCCGTGCGTCACCGCCACCAATGACCCATGATCCTGCGAGGCCGCGCGGGCGCCATCGGCGATTCTTTTAATGGCTAGGTGGACGCGCCTCATGTATTCGTTCCAAGTACTGGCTTCGCCACTGGGATCTAGCGCGGCGATCGCGTCCATGAGGTTGCTTTCGTTCTTTCCATGGCTGTAAAGCAGCTGCATGTTGGTCCAGAAGTTCGCCTCCGCTAAGTACGAGGGCGATGCAGGAATCCCCAGCTCCGCCAACACCGGCCCCCACATTTCACGGTCCGGGCGCCCCTCGAATACGCCGAAGTGCCATTCCCTCAATTCGGGGACGAGGGCGACTTTCCCGCCATTCGCCTTCTGGGAGACCAGTTCTGCTGTCCGGCGCGCCCTTGACAAATCCGAGGAAATAACGCGCCTCACCGAAGCATCCGCCAGCGAATGGCCCGCGGCGATTGCTTGTTGAGCGCCCAAGTCTGTCAGTTCAGTCTCTGACCATCCCGACATCCAACCCTCCACATTCGCGAAGGTTTGGCCGTGACGGACAAGGTACACATCGACAGCGGGCCCAGCGTCGTTTGGGTTCGGCTCACAGGAGTTCGGATCAACAGAGTTGGGTGTCAAGGCTTCCTCCAAGAAATTGGGCACGACCTTTTCAACAATAACCAAAGTTCGGTTCTGGGGGCCTTTAGCAGCAGATACGGGCCAACCGGGACTTTGGATTCCCTAGGTTCTATAACACGGCCTAAGCTTGTGGCATGGAGAACAATCTGGACATTGCTGCTGTTAACTTGCGCCTCAGTCTTCTGGGGCTTCCCGTACCTGAAGCATCAGACGCATCTGACGAAGATCAGTTAGTGCGTCCGATCATTGCGCGTCAAAGAGAACTTGACCGTCGGCTCTCCCACAGGCTGCCGGCGGTGGACGGGAGAATCCAAGCGTTCTTGGACTCCTACCTGGAGGGAACCGGGGTTGCGCCGCAGTTACCGCGCGTGACATTCGTCCTCGACCAACCGGGCTTAGCGCGGACTCTGTCGCTGCCGCTGCGTTCAGACAAGTTTGAGTCGGACTTGCTGACTTCGTACCGGACCTTGAATGGTGTCCTCCATAACCCTGCTAACGACAGGCGTACAACCAAGGGTGTCTTCCACATTTCCGACGGGGGACTACCCGTACAGGATGACAAGCTGGAGGTGCCGCGGGCAGTCTTCGGGCGCCTGATGGAAGCGGCATTCAACCCGCCTGAAAAGGACATGGTCCTGCCGTACACGTCGGATTCTGCGGAGCCGGTGGGTGCTTGGGTATCGCTGCAGTTGCGCCCAATCGTTGTTCCAGAAGTCCCGAAGTTTAGCCGCCAGCGGACCATGGAGACGCGCTTTATGGCGCCTGGCTCTCTGGTGGCAAACCTCGACTTCGTGGAAGGCATCTTTGGGAACGGCGGGGACCCCTACGTTCCCGAACATGATGCGTCTTTGGATCCCGATACGTGGACCGGGACCAGCGGGCTGGTCGTCCTCGCCCCCCACCTCACCAAACTCACGAAGAAGGAGCTGGGTCTGCCGCGTTGGGAAGACGCCACGGAACGCCAGCGCCGTGACGGGATGTGCTGGAAAGAATCCGATGAACTCTACAACGGTGGCAGCGCCTTTAAGGCGTGCGCGCGTGACGAACGCGGCGTGATCGTCACGGTCATTGCGGACAACTACTTCGGGTACTGCAAGAAGGAAGTGAAAGCGCAGATCTCCTACTCCGCCAACCTGTTCGGTGAGGTGGAAGAGGAGCACGCTGGCGGTGCGCGCGTGTACCCGCGTTACAACTTGGGGCAGCACTTCACGGATAAGGAATCCGATCCGACCTACACACTTGCGGAGGTCGTGTGGAGGGACCCGCAGCGGTTCGTCGCCCAGCCGGAGGGTTACGTGCTGGACGTGGAGGATGAGCGAAACGTCCTCGTTCCGGCGGGCGCCACATACAGTTTGTGGAACAACTCCGTTTCCTGGGATCGTGACGGGAAGCGCCAGTCAATCCCGCTGCGGAACAAGAAGGTTTACGTGGCCCCGGATGGCTACCAGGTTCACTTGGCGCAACTGGAGAACGATGCGTCTCAATGGACGCTGATTGGGACTTCCCCACGATCCACGACGTGCCACAAGCCGGCGACGGTTTCCGGTGGCGGTAAGTCGGAGATCTCGAAGGCTATTTCGGATGCCGTGATCAACGGTGACTCCTACTCCCCAGACTTTGACGCCGACATGGCCAAGGTTGCGGAGATCTTGGCCATGGACTTCACGAACCGTTTCATTGACCCGGCGCAGATCAGCGAAACAAGCCGCTCGATCCTGTCTGATCAGAGGTCCGTCGGGTCGGTTGTGAAACTTCTGACTCCCAGTGAGGACTACACGGAGGAATATAACGAGTGGTTGAGGTCGCTGCCCGGATACATCGTTGAGCTGGTGCTGATCGTGAAGCGCTACTACCAGCCGGAATGGGGGGATGACTGGCTCAGCCACTTCACCACCGGCATGGTGAACGGACGTAAGGGCACGATGGTGCATGTGGACAGGGATAAGGTCCGTGTCTCCATGCTGCGTGTTGGGTACGAAGAGGATGGATCTTGGAGGCTCTTTGGTCTTCGTCATGACTTCCACCCGGCGGGCAAAGTCCAGACGGAGGATGACATCACCGCTTCGATTGTCGTCCCCGGTAAGGATGGCGCACTTTCACGAAAGTACGTGAAGAACTGTGAGGAGCTCCTGTTCCAGCGTCCAGACGACGCCATCGTCCGCGGGTACGACAAGCAGGCGGAAAAGGATATTGCGGGACCGAACGTCTTCCTCAGCAACTATGAGCCGCTGACGCGTGAACAGGCACAGGCGATCGTGGAGGACGCGGTCGGGTTCAGCCAGTTCACGAAGCCGATGCGGGATGTTCTGCTTGAGGCAGCGTTCGGGCCGGAAGATCAGCCGTCCTATGTCGTGTCGTCTTCCCAACCGCGCATCGTCGATGGGAAGCCGTCTAAGAACCCCCGCTACCTGCAGGTACGCCCCGACTTGGCGCATCCTGAAGCGACGGCGAATGCCGACTTGGCTTCGCGTCTTCACGCCAAGGTCACGATGGATGCTGAGTTCAAGCAGCCCGTCGACATTGTCGTCGCGGGACGTCGCAACAATCCGCCGGAGGATGGCACGCCGCCATTGGCGTCCTACGGCCCTCTGCACTACATGGAGCTGCCGGAGCTGTTCATGGAGTTCATTTCTTCCATGACGGGGAAGTCGCCCTCCACAACCGGGGCGGGTTCTGAGGGTGCAATGACGAAGGGTCCGTTCAACGCGCTCCCTTCCATCATCGATCTGAACGCTGCACTGCTGTCGTTTGCGCTCACCGGATATGACGGGTGGCTGTCTGCCGCCGGCTACGTGGGCCCCAAGGTTCGGGTCGACCACGATATTTCCATGCTGGTGCCGGAGCTGTTCTCCCGCATGTCGGATTCTGAGCGTTCCGCGAAGAACCTGATTGCTGAGGGCGCCTTGGAGGCAGTCCCCGACATTGAGGTGAACGGGGAGATTGTGCCTGCCAGCCGCCTCGGCTACCGCATGACGAAGCGGTTTGCGATCAAGTACTTCGGTCGTATCTTCCTACACCCCGACCTAGTGTTCACGCCGGGGATGCTCCGTCCTGAGTTGCAGGGCGAAGAGGTGTATGCGGAATCGGTTGCGACGATCGTGGAGACGCACAGGCGGGTTGCACAGTCCTACATCGACGACGGGACCCTTTCCTTGGGCATTCCCCCTATTCGCGCGCTGTTGGAGGTCATGGCAACGGGACAAACCAGTGAGGGGCTAACTCTGACTGACCCGGAGTTCCGCGCCATGTTTGAACGTGAGCAGATCTTGGATTCCGACTGGTACAAGGATCGACTGAAGGCGGAGAAGGACGGGCACGTGGCCTTCCTGGAGCGGTCTATAGCTGCGGTTTCCGACTTCGTTTCGCGTCCGCACGGCGCGACAGAGGACCGCAGGGAGATGTTCGAAAACCGTTTGGCGGGCCTGAAGAAGGAGAAGGCTGACTTGGAAGCAGCCCCGGTTGCCGACTTCGCGGGGACCCTTGGAAGGCAGGATCTTCGCAAGTAGGTTCATGCGGTGGGTGCTGATTCCTGAGTTGGGAGCCCCGCGGGGCCTGGGACGCCCCGCGGGGCTCCCAGCAACCTCATGGCATTCATGATCACCAGCAGCACAGACCCCTCATGCACCAGCATCCCCACCGACATCGTGACCCCACCCAGAAACACCCCGACCAGAAGGATCGCCACGGTAAGAAGCGCAACCGCAATGTTTTGACGCATGACGCGCCGCGTGAAACGAGCCAAACCGATAGCGCGCGGCAACTTCAGAAGGTTGTCGCCCATCAGGGCAATGTCCGCAGTCTCCACGGCCACGGCAGATCCTGCTGCTCCCATGGCTACTCCAACGTCCGCGATGGCCAAGGCTGGAGCGTCGTTCACCCCATCACCAACCATTGCGACTGTGAGGCCGCGGGCCTGCAAACCTTCCACAGCCACCAGCTTGTCCTCAGGTAGGCAGGATGCCTGAACCTGCCGAATATTAGCCTGGCTTGCGATTGCCCCCGCCACCAGCGGGGCGTCTCCGGTGAGCATGAGGATTTCCCGGACGCCCTCACCCCGCAGTTCACGAATCATCGCAGGCGCCTGAGGGCGCATGGTGTCCGCCACCCCAAGCACTCCGATCACGCGCCGCTCAACCACCACGATCATGGGGGTCTTCCCCTCAGATGCCAGGTGAGAGGCGGTTTTCACGCCGCTTTCTAGGCCACTTACCGCGCCCATTTCTTCCAGCAATGCCAGGTTGCCCACACCGACTTGTGTGCCATCAACGTCGGCCAGGATTCCTTTCCCGGGAACCGATTGAACGTTGCCGGGCGAGGGCGTGAGCACAATTCCACGTCTGGTCGCCTCCTCCACGATGGGGCGCGCCAAAGGGTGTTCCGACGCGGATTCGGCCCCGGCCGCATAGGCCAATAGTTCCTGCTCCCCAAGTGTTTGATCCAGCACCACAAGGTCCGTAAGGCGCGGCTGACCCAGGGTCAGTGTTCCCGTTTTGTCCAGTGCCACAGCGTTCACCCGCGCCGCCCGCTCCAGATACTGACCGCCCTTAATCAAGATCCCCTCTCGGGCTGCCCGGCCCGTTCCCGCAACCACAGCCACCGGAATGGAAATGACGAGGGCACCCGGGCAACCAATCACCAGGAGGGTGAGAGCGAGAGTCACGTTCTTGGTTGCAATCCCCCCGACAATCGCCAGTAGGATCACGGCCGGTGTGTACCAGGAGGAGAACCGCTCAATGAATGACTGAGTGGGCGCCTTGGCGTCCTGCGCCTCTTCGACCCTGTGGACAATCCGCGCTAGCGTTGTGTCGGCTCCGGCGCCTGTGGTTCGGACTTGCAAGAATCCGCCCTCGTTCACAGTTCCTGCGAAAACGTGGTTCCCCGGGCTCTTCTCCACGGGCAGCGATTCCCCGGTAATGGAGGCCTCATTGACCGCGGCGAAACCCTCCGTCACGTCGCCATCTACGGGAATCTTCGCGCCGTTCTTCACCAGGACAATCTCACCTTTTTGGACTGCGCCGGCGGGGATCTTCTCCTGGTTGCCCTTCCGCACAACAACCGCGGTGTCGGGAACGAGGGCGACTAGTTCCGCGAGGGCCGAACGTGTCTTGTTCAGTGTTGCGGCCTCAAGCGCGTGCCCGATGGAGAACAGGAATGTCACCGCTGCGGACTCCCAGAAGTTGCCGATGATGATGGCACCGACAGCGGCGACAGACACCAGCAGGTCGATGCCCACCACTTTGATCAGCAGCGCCCGAAAAGCAGAAATCACGATCCGATATCCCGCAACAATCGACGCCAGAATCATGATTGCGTCGGCCGCCGTGAAGTCGCCGCCGCCCACCGCATGATGCCCTGGGTCCAGCCACCAGCGCCCACTCAACACCGGGTTCGGAAGGGCGCCAATGTGTTGGATCAGGAGTGCGAGGACGATTAGTGTCCCGGACACTGCCGGAATAAACCACACGGAACGACGCCAAGACTGAAGTTGGCTCATGGCAGCTGGGCCTTTCTATAAGGGGTGAACGCGGGAGTATCTCAGAAAGCCGACGGAACCGCCTTGTAGCCGGCTTTTTCGACCGCGGAAACCAGAGTCGTGACAGGGGCTTCCTGCGCGTCGTGGTCAACTTCAATGCGGCCGGAGGAGAAGTGAACGGTTACGTCTTGAACGCCTTTGATGCGGCCAACTTGCTTCTCAATTTTGGAGACGCAGGAGGGGCAGGAGAAACCCTCGGCACGCAAGATGGTGTGGGTTGAAGTGGTCATGGCAGATACCTTTCGTTCGTTTGACGGTGACAACATTAGGGTTTGGGGGGCGCCCTCGTCCTTGACGTGGGTCAAGTGGGCCCTCTGGGTGACCGAACTATGATTCTGGGTATGAATGAAGGTGATTTGTGTGTGGCGCGCGTGCCTGTTTTTCAGGGGCTGGGGCGTCCCGAACAGATGCATATTGCGGAGTTTGCGCGCCCGGTGAAGGTTGCCCGTGGGGATCGTGTTTTCACTCCAGGTGCCACTCTTTCCCAAGTCATGGTTGTCCACAGTGGGGCCCTGAAAGTCAGTCGCGTTGCGTTCAATGGGCAGGAGCAGGTTCTGCGTGTTGCCCGGGCAGGTGACGTAGTTGGTGAGCGGGAATTTCTCACGGGACGCGGGACTACCGACGTGGTGACTGCCGTGGAGGACACTCAAATCTGTGTGTTTGACCATGAGGACCTAGCGGAGATTTTCCGCACTTACCCCGACATTGGTGAACGGATGCTGCGGAGCCTGTCAGACCGGTTGGCCTCTGTAGAGCGCCTTCTGGCAGCAATCACGTCCTCGGATGTAGCAGCCAGGGTAGCGGCCTATATCTTGGGTTTGCCGCAGGCGCCCTCGAAACGCGCGGGTGCAGGCCAAACCGGCAGGACGCAGCCAGGCGGCGGGCGGCCATGGGTGAAGCTGCCGATGGCGAAGCGCGAAGTGGCTTCCTACCTGGGGACGACACCTGAATCGTTGAGCCGCAGGCTGGCGGATTTTGTGGCTGGCGGGCTCATCCTCATGGAAGGTGGAGACATTCGGGTACTAAATGCCCCAGCGCTGGAAGAAGTGGCGCTGGGGCAGAAGTAGAGACCGGGGGTTGGATTTACCCAAACCGGCCTGCCACATAGTCCGCTGTGGCTTTGTTTTTCGGGGCGTTGAACAAGGCGGAGGTGTCGTCAAACTCCACCAGTTTCCCCGGCTTGCCAGCGCCCGCAAGGTTGAAGAATGCGGTCTTATCTGCCACTCGTGTCGCCTGCGCCATGTTGTGGGTGACGATGACTATTGTGTAGTCATTCTTAAGTTCCTTGATTAGGTCCTCGATTGCCAGGGTGGAGATGGGGTCCAGGGCGGAGCAGGGTTCGTCCATCAGGATCACCTCCGGCTCCACTGCTATGGCGCGCGCTATGCACAGTCGCTGCTGCTGGCCCCCTGACAGGGAGGAACCGGGCTTATCCAGGCGGTCCTTCACCTCTTCCCAGAGGTTCGCGCCGCGCAAGGCCTTCTCAACAATGGCGTCTGCCTTTTGTTTGGAGAGTTTCCCCCCGTTCAGTTTCACGCCCGCCAGCACGTTGTCGGCAATGGACATGGTGGGGAAAGGGTTGGGACGCTGGAAAACCATGCCGACCTTGCGTCGCACATCGACCGGGTCAACGCCGGCGCCGTATAGGTCCTGGCCATTGACCTCCACTGTTCCTTCGACGCGTGCCCCAGGAATGACTTCATGCATGCGGTTCAACGTGCGTAGGAAGGTGGACTTCCCGCATCCTGACGGCCCGATTAGGGCGGTCACACTACGTGGCTGGATTGTCATGGAGACGCCTTCCACAGCCAGGAAATCCCCGTAGTAGATGTCGACGTCTTTTGCGTCTATTTGCATTGCCATTTCAGCGGTTTCCTTTCGGCGCGAACTTCGCGGCGATTAGCCGCGCTATAAGGTTCAGCGCCATAACGATGAGGATGAGAAGCAGGGCTCCACTCCACGCCCGATCAACGTACGCCTGCGCGTCAACGCCCTGGGACATGTAGGAGTTGTAAACGAACACGGGCAGCGTCATCATGGGCCCGCTGGTGGGGGAGTAGTTCATGGATTGTGTCAGCCCAACGGTCACCAGCAGCGGCGCGGTTTCCCCGATGACGCGGGCAATCGCCAGCATCACGCCGGTGGTGATACCACCGATGGACGTTGGTAGCACAACCTTGGTGATGGTGCGCCACCTGGGTACACCGAGTGCCAGGGAGGCTTCACGCAGCTCATTGGGCACCAGACGCAGCATCTCCTCAACGCTGCGCACCACAACCGGAATCATCAGCACCGACAGCGCAACCGCCCCCGCTACGCCACTTTGGGAACCCGGCCCGAAAATCAGGAGAAATAGGGAGTACGCGAACAGACCCGCAACGATCGAGGGAATCCCCGTCATCACGTCGACGAAGAACATCACGGTTTTCGCCAGACGCCCTCGCCCGTATTCCACCAGGTAGATCGCGGTCATCAGGCCAAGTGGGACGCTGATCAGTGCGGCGATGCCGGTGATTTCTAAGGTCCCGACGAGGGCGTGCAGAGCGCCTCCGCCCTCGCCCACCACATTGCGCATGGAATTGGTGAAAAACGTTGCGTCAAATCGGGCTGCTCCACGGGAGACTACAGTGAAAATCAGGGAAACCAGCGGGATGATAGCGAGGGCGAAGGCCGCGTAAACCGCAACGGTCGCAACCCTGTCGGCTCTGCGCCGCTTGCGTTGCAGATCGCTCAGAGGACCGCCAAACGGGAGCGGAGCAGGAGGTGGGGGAACTGAGCGGGCGAAGTCGCCCTCAATCTGGGGGAGCGCAACGATTTCAGCCAGGATAGCGGGACCCGCAGCAGCCAGGTCAGATAGGCCGTCGCCGCGCGACTTCTCCCCGGGATTCTTGGGGGTTTGAATGTCGTGGCTCATGCGTTTGCTCCTTGGAACTGAGAGTTGCGGGAGATGATCCAACGGGCAGCCATATTCACTCCCAACGTGATCACGAACAGAATCAAACCTGTTGCGATCAGGGTATTCACGCGCAGGCCGAAGGCCTCGGGGAAGTTGAGCGC
Organism: uncultured Actinomyces sp.; assembly: GCA_964344825.1. Classification (GTDB taxonomy): domain Bacteria; phylum Actinomycetota; class Actinomycetes; order Actinomycetales; family Actinomycetaceae; genus Scrofimicrobium. The sequence goes on along the minus strand of CAYFOT010000008.1, from coordinate 37,354 downwards.
AATGTTGGCCGCGATTGTGTTCGGGTTTTGCGTGGTGAGCATCGCAAACGAAATCAGCGCTGCCGGCGACAGGACCATGGCGACCGCCATTGTCTCACCCAGCGCTCTACCCAAGCCCAGCATCATCGCGGAGATGATTCCGCTGCGCGCCCCCGGCAGCACAGCAATCTTGACGACCTCCCAACGGGTTGCCCCCAGAGCGAGGGCGGCTTCTTCTTGAAGTTTCGGGGTCTGGAGGAACACCTCACGGCACATGGCCGTCATGATTGGCAGGATCATTATGGCGAGGACGAGGGCGACCGTGAAAACTGTGCGTCCCGTCCCCGACGCGGGGCCTTTGAACAGCGGAAACCACCCCATGTAGGTGGTGAGCCACTGATGTACTGGCTGCAGTAGGGGAGCCAAAACCAAGATCCCCCACAGGCCGTAAACGACTGACGGCACCGCCGCCAAAAGGTCCACCAGGTAACCCAGGGTAGAGGCGATTTTGCGGGGTGCGTAATGAGAGATGAACAGGGCGATCCCAATGGAAATGGGTGTTGCCAGAGCCAGGGCCAGGAGCGCTACCCAAATGGTGCCAAAGGCGAAAGGAGCAACATACTGCCAGATGTTCTGGGCCTCAGTGGCGCCCACCGCGTCCCCGGCAACAAATGCTGGCCAAGCCTCAGCCAGCAGGAAGGCCGTCACAAAACCCAGTGTCACCAAGATGAAGATCCCAGCCCCAACCGCCAGGTAACGGAAGACCTTATCTGCGAGGCGGTGGTTTCTGGGTTTCGTTGCGGCCTCACTCATGCCGGATGACCCGGCCTCTGCTGAGGCCGGGACCGGACTTTCTTCAACGTACGTTGACATTGGACTCACTGCCTACCTGATACCTGCGATGGAAGCCAAAACCTTTTCACTGGTTCCGGCGGAAAGTGGCGCGGAACCGGCGCCTTCGGCTGCGGTCTGCTGGCCGCCCTCGCTCGCAATGTAGGAGGCGTAGGCGCGCACAAACTCTGCGGTGGCATCGTCCTCGTACTGGGAACAAACCAGGAGGTAGGAAACCAGAACCAGTGGGTAGGCGCCCGCCTCGGTGGTGGTGCGGTCCAAATCAATGGCAATGTCGCCGGCGGGGCGACCCTGGATGACGGGAGACACGTCGACTACTTTCGCGGCGCCCTCGGCCGAATACGGCACGAACTCGTTACCGACCTTCAGGGCAACGGTACTCAGTGCGGAAACCTTGGAAGCGTCAGCGTAGCCGATGGTGCCGGTCCCTGAACTGATCGCTTCAACTACGCCGGAGGTCCCCTGAGCGCCCTCGGCACCCGCAAATGTGAAGGGGAACTTGTCTTCGGGCTTAGCGTCCCACACGTCCGCGGCGTTGGCCTCTAGGTAGGCGGCGAAGTTCTTGGTCGTACCGGAATCGTCGGAGCGGTACACGACGGTGATAGGCGTTGCGGGCAGCGTGACACCCGGGTTCAAAGCCGTGATGGCCGGGTCATCCCAGGCGGTGATGTTCCCCCTGAAAATGTGGGCGATGGTCACTGCATCCAAGTTCAGGGACTCCACACCCTCCACGTTGAACGCCAGCGCGATCGGAGAGATATACACCGGAAGACTCAGCGCATCCGTGTCTGGGGCGCAGGGCGCGAAACTGCCCGCCAACTCCTCATCGGAAAGGTAGGAGTCGGACCCAGCGAAGGAGACAGCGCCCTCAATGAACTGCTTACGTCCGGCGCCGGAGCCAACGGGGTTGTAGTTGATCGTGACGCCCTCGCTTCGTGTTTGGAAGGCCGCGATCCATGACGCTTGTGCGGCTTCCTGAGAGGAGGCTCCCGCACCGTTGTAGGTGCCCTTAAGGGCCTGGGTGTCGTCGGTAGTGCCTGCGCCGCCGGTAGACCCGCTGGTGGGTGCCCCGTTGTCGCGCCCCTCGTTGGCGGCACATCCGGCCAGCGCTAAGGGAAGCACGACTGCCAGAGCGGCGATCTTCAAAACATTCTTACTCTTTGTCATGTCTCCAGTGTTACCCGGCTGTGTGAACCCGCTTTGGAGGGAATGTGAACGCAGCGTGAACAGTTCGTGAAGACTCGCTGACATCGCGGCTTTTTGCTTTTAGCGGAGTTAGGGCGCCAGGTAGGGGACCTACCATGGGGGTATGCAAACGCAGGTGGTAGCGGTAGTCATCGCACTGGGAGTCTTCGCGGCACTAATCGTGGTTGCCGCGCTGATTGTCCTGCTGATGCGCAGACTGGAAGAGGGGCCCCGCACACTTGACGCCGACAAACTCGACGAAACAACAGAGGCGTTGCTGGCGTCGATGCCGATGCCAGCGGTGGTTTATGGGGAATCGATGCGGCGGACCTTCGTGAACGACGCCTACCAAGACAACACGGGCCTGGTTCGTCGGGTTTCGCGTCAAGAGTGGTTTCAAAGGGCGCTTGCGGAGGCTTTCTTGGGGGGCGCGGCAACGTCGCGACCAGCCAGTGCGGAGAACCCGGAAGACATCCACGTCATGGCGTTGCCGGGGAATAAGGTCGTAGCCATAATGATGGATCAGTCTCCGCGCTATGAGACGGCTGCCTTGCGGGAAGACTTCATTGCCAATGCCAGCCATGAGCTGAACACGCCGGCAGCAGCGATCTCTCTGCTTGCGGAGGCGATGAGTCGCACGGTGGAAGAGGGCAGTCCGTCGGCGGTTTTTGCTGCTTCACTGGTTGAGGAATCGGAGCGTCTAAGTGCCCTCACCCGCGACATTGTGCGGTTGTCCCAGGCGCAGGCCCCGCCCTCTAACGTCTCTGACTCCGTCCCGTTCGACATGGCCGCTCTGGTGTCTGACGTGGTGGAGTCCCACCGGGAGTTAGCAACCCAAATGTCAGTGAAACTGCGGGTTGCCCCCGGCAGTCTTTCGGAGCCCACAATGGTGGTGGGCAGCCGGGTAAGAATGGAGATTGCGCTTGGGAACCTTCTAGAAAATGCGATCCAATACTCCCCTGCGCAGGAAGTCGTGGAAGTGTCGCTCACTAGGGGTGACGATGCCGTCGCAGTGAAGGTCACGGATGTTGGTCCCGGGATTCCCCCGGAGTTTCACAGGCAAATCTTCCAGCGTTTTTACCGACTGGACCCATCACGTTCCAGGGAGGTGGGGGGTACCGGATTGGGTCTGTCCATCGCTCGCAACACCGTGTTGAACATGGGTGGGGACATTCGGGTGGACTCCAACGTTGGGGAGGGGTCGGCGTTCACAATTTCGGTGCCGCTTCAAGTAGAGAATTTGGGTTTGTTCGAGGCCGTTGGTCCCCGCCCAGAAGACCCCGGAGGTAAGAGATGAGAAAACGCCTGCTACTGGTGGAGGATGAACCCTCAATCGCGCTGCCGCTGGCTTTCCTACTGGAAGAGGAAGGCTTCAAAGTAAAGACCGTCTCCGATGGGTTGGCGGCCCTGAAAGAGTTTGAGAGGCGCGCCCCGGACCTGATCCTCTTGGACGTCATGCTTCCAGGCATGTCCGGCATTGAGGTGTGTCAGCGTATTCGCCTCACGTCAAAGGTTCCGATCATCATGCTGACAGCTCGCTCCGCGGAGATCGACAAGGTGGTGGGCTTGGAAGTTGGCGCCGACGACTACGTGACGAAACCATATTCTTCGAGGGAACTGGTTGCGCGAATCCGTTCCGTCATGCGCCGTTCCGGGTCCGCGGAACCCGACGCGGCGGTGGAGGAGGAGATCCTCGCGGTCGGCCCCGTAACCCTGGACGCCGGAAGACACGTGGTTACTGTGGATGGGCAAGAGGTGGAGATGCCGTTGAAGGAGTTCCAACTCCTCCGTGAACTCATGCTGAACGCGGGGCGGGTGGTCACGCGCGCGCACCTCCTTGATAGTGTGTGGGGCTCGGACTTCTTCGGTGATCAACGCACATTGGATGTTCATGTGAAACGGCTGCGTGCGCGCATCAGTCCCGGCGACGTGAAGAGGAAGCTGATTTCCACAGTCCGTGGTGTTGGCTATCGGTTCGAGGACGAGGGGTAGGTGGGGCCCCGCCCCCGCAGCCGCCGCCCTCACGTTCGCTCCCTCCCGCCGCCGCACCTACGCGCTTCCGCCCGCCGCTCATGTCCCCGCCCGGCTCCCCTCCCGCGGCCGCCTCGCGGGCCGCATCGCCACCGGCTCCCCTCCCGCGCTTCTGACTGGCATCCCCGTTCTTAATCATGTGCCGATTTGGTGTGATCTGGTGGTTCGGTCCCTTGGTTCGAGCCGCCCTCGGAGTTTCTTGTTCTCGTGGTCCGGGAAGTAGGTGTGGGCCCGGGAAGTAGTTGTGGGTCCTGGTTGTAGTAGCCCTACTTCGCGGACCTAAAGGGACATCGCGGACCATGACCTACTTCCCGGACCGTACGGGCAGTCAAACACTCGAGGTTTGCTACAGGTGCTGATGAAACTCTGGGGAAAGCGGGGAAGGCTGTCATTCGCCACTCAAGACTGCCGGAAGGTGCGGCCAGCGGGCTGGGGTGGTGAGGGTTCCTGGCGATTGCGACGGTTGACCGCCAACACCGCAAACGACACGTCGAAAAAGCCATGCTGTTTTCGGGGGTGCTGACCCTATCGTTGAAGCCCCACAGGTGGGGGCACAGGTGGGGGCCCAAGTCGGGGCCTAGGCGGCGTCACCCCCGTTCCAGGGTGAGCCTAATTCTCCTCCAGCAGGCTCTCCTGGATCGCCAAGATTTCCTCTATCGCAAGGCGCATTGACTTGTTGTATGCCCGGACGTACTTTGCTAGCCGGGCCACCTCTTCTGCCTGAAGGGTTGTCTGCGCCAGAGTTTCACTGGTGGGGGCAGAGACAGAAGCGGCCACCGTCCTAGCCGTCACCGTATCTTCAATATCCACGGCCTCGTCGCGAATGTAATCCAGGTTTTCAGCCAGGTCTGCGATGTGAACCATCAACTCCCGTACATCGGCTGAGGAAGCCAGAAACTGCGCCCACCTTGCCAGCACCGTCGTGATGTCGTCGCGTTCCTCCATAACACTCACAAGTAAAGCGTCCAGGTTAGCCATAGTTGGCTCTACATCGACGGGAAGCGAGCGGGCAACGACTTTTCCCCGCCTCACATCGCTATTATCCTCATCGGCAATGGTGTGGAGAAGGTCGGTTAGGGCCAGGCGCGTAACCGGCGCCCACTTGCGGTGTTCGCGCCTGCTGACGGCCCCATCAAGAAACAGTGCAGTCAGCGCGAAGGTGAGTAAACCAGCCGCGACACCTGACAGGATCACCGTCTGCTGCCACATATTGGTGGCCACGTCGATCCAGATCACAATCACCAGGAGAACCAGGGTAATAGTCCCTATCCCAACGCTGAGGAACTTGGTCACCGGCTTGTTACCGCTCGCCACCTACATCAACTCCATCTTTGGACCAGCACGGATCTGGGTGGACGACAAAAATGGGGGTCCAACTGGTTCCCCCAGCGCAGCTTCGCGCCAAATCCGGATACGCTGAGCATATCGCAAGACCCCAGCGCCCTCCGTTGTTAGGGTGGCAGAAATGGCATGGCAGCAGGGGGGAATGACAATGGCGAGGGCGCAGTCGCGGCGCAAACCATCACGGAGGAGCAGACGTGTGCATCATTGAAGTTTGTGTGCAAGATGTTGAGGGAGTGAAGGCTGCTACCGACGCCGGAGCGGACCGGGTGGAACTGTGCGCCGAACTGTGGTGCGGTGGGGTGACACCCAGTGTGGAAACCATTGAGGAAGCCCTCACGTGTGCGCCACCGCAGGGTTTACGGATCCTGGTCCGTGAGAACCGCGAATCCTTTGAACTAAGTGATCAAGAGGCTCAGAAACAGGCTGACGACATTCTCACGATTCGTGAAAAGTTTGGTGCGTCGGGTGTACCTGTGGGGTTCGTTGTGGGTGGACTGCGCGACGGGCAGCTCAATCTTCGTTGGCTGGACCTTTGGCGGGAAGCAGCCGGGGAACACACCCTCATTTTCCACAGGGCGTTTGATGAGTTGGAGTTGCCGTGTGTCGCCCTCGGAAAACTTCACGAACACGGTTGGGACGGTGTACTTACGACCGGGGCAGCTCACGGCAGGGCAGACATGGACGGTCTGCGTGGACTGCTTGGCTGTAGCGATGGACGAATGGACATTGTGGGTTCCGGTGGGATTCGCAAGGACAACGTCGTGCAGGTGCTCCAGGAAACGGGGCTACGTGAAGTACATTTCCGCGCACCGGGTGCAGATGGTGCCAGCACCGACCCACGAATGGTCGCGCAGACCGTGGAGGCTGTGCGCGGGTAGCAGGTGGCCTACAATTGACAGTTAGTGCATACCGCAATGAGGAGGCCCACAATGTCTGATCGAAAATTTCACCGACCCGCGTCTTTGGATCAGGCGGAGGCGGAAGCAATAGAAGGTGATGAGGATCCAGCGGCGGAATCGGAGATCGCACACACAACCGCCTGGGCTCTCCTGGGGGTACCGAACGCTGACTTTGATGCCAAGGCGGTGGAACAGCTGCAGCAGTCGGTGCGCACCGAAGGAGTCGACATCATCGCCGCCGCTTGGGCCCGATCCCCGGAGTTCACGCTTCCGGGCGCGCTGTGGCGCGTATACCTGCTCTGGCAGTGGCACCAGATGAATCCGGACGTCGTTCACGACCGTTTCAATGAGGGCGTTGCGGCTATGAAGAAGCAGGGCCTATCTAAAGCCCCGATTCCACTGCCAGAGGTTATCCGCGCAATTGAGGGGATCCTTGCGGGCTATGGGAATGAGGAAGACTTGGCTTATGTTCTGGAGGCGGCCGCACAGACCATGCGTGTGATGGCCATGGGTGTGCGTTTTGGTCCGGAGTGGATAACGGAAGACGGCCACGTCCTCGCCCACACGGTCACGCGTCGCCCGCAGGCGCTACTTGACACGGCGAAAGAACTGGACGAAAGCGCGCGCCAAGCAGCGCAAGGGACGTTGGACTAGGGCGGGAAACGAAGGCGTGAGGAGGCCGGGATGCTAGACGATCCAACAACTATGGCAGAGGATGAATCGGCGTTGGAAGAGGCCGGCGGTCAGGCAGACCTGCTGAGTGACCCGGCCCAAGACGGTGGGCCAGAGCCGGTTTTGGAGACGGCCCGGCCCAATGAGTTGTTCCTGCCCGCCGACACAGAAGTGCTGGTGGGAGAAGAGCACACCGACGAAGAATACGAACTGGACCATGACGGTTACAGTGATGATGACGCTGAGGAGTTGGTGCCATCTGCGCGCACCGGCCTGCCCGTCGACAAGTCCGCACCTATTGGCTTGGACTACCCATTGCCTGATGGGCGCTTCGCCGACAGGGAGCTGTCCTGGCTGGCGTTCAATCAGCGTGTCTTGGAGCAGTCGGAGGATGAGGCCGTTCCACTGCTGGAGCGACTGTGGTTTTCCGGCATCTTCTCATCCAACCTTGATGAGTTCTACATGGTCCGCGTGGCTGGTCTGAAGCGCAGACTTGAAGCGGGGATCGCCAGGCCCGGCGCATCTGGTTTAGCGCCGCGTGAGGTGTTGGAGCTGATCACTTTGCGGACCCGCGAACTTGTGGGTCGCCAGGCCGACAACTTCATAAACGACTTCCGCCCCAACTTAGCTAAGGCCGGGATTCACTTTGGTGAGTGGGACAAGCTGGATCAGGCCAGCAGGGACAGGCTCTCATCCTACTTCCGACACCGGGTATACCCTGTCTTGACGCCGCTTGCGGTTGATCCCTCCCACCCCTTCCCATATATCTCCGGACTATCCTTGAACATTGCAGTTGTTCTGACCAACCCGGTTTCAGGGAAGCGTCACTTTGCAAGGATCCGGGTTCCCGAAGCGTTGCCACGACTCATAAATGTGGATACGGCGCTTCGTGAGGGGCGCCCGGAACAGTACGTCCGTAGGGACGCTGGAACAACCTTCCTGACGATTGAGCAGTTGATTATTGCGCACTTGGACCACCTCTTCCCGGGGGTGGAAGTCCAGGAGGCTTATACGTTCAGGGTCACCCGCAATGAGGACTTAGAAGTCGAAGAGGACGATGCGGAAAACCTCCTGACGGCCATGGAGGAAGAGCTGGTGCGCCGACGCTTCGGTGCGGTAGTTCGGCTTGAGGTTGAGGAGTCGATGAGCCCGTTTGTGCGCTCATTCCTGATGGAAAAGCTGGAGATAACATCCGAAGACATCTTCCCGCTGCCACCACCACTGGACTTCACACTGTTCAACCAGCTGCACGACCTCGATCTTCCCTCTTTGAAGTATCTGCCGTTTGTTCCCGTGACCCCGGCGGGGCTCACAGAAGTAGAGTCATCCAAGCCGCAGAATATTTTCGTGACGCTTGCGAACCACGACGTTCTGCTGCACCACCCGTACGACTCTTTTGCGACGTCGGTACAGCACTTCATTAGTCAGGCAGCTCGCGACCCGAACGTCCTCGCTATTAAGCAAACGCTTTACCGGACGTCGGGGAACTCCCCGATTGTTTCCTCCTTGATCGAAGCTGCCATGAACAACAAGCAGGTCGTCGCGATTGTTGAGGTCAAGGCGCGGTTTGACGAAGAGGCGAACATTGAGTGGGCGCGCAAGCTGGAGAAGGCGGGCGTACACGTGGTTTACGGGATGCTGGGGCTAAAAACCCACTGCAAGCTCTCCCTGGTGATCCGCCAAGAAGGCGACACTCTACGCAGATACTGCCACGTGGGGACGGGAAACTATCACCCGGGGACTGCGCGCGGATATGAAGACCTAGGCCTGCTCACGTCCGATCAAGAGATCACGCAGGACCTGGTGCGCTTGTTCAACCAGCTGTCGGGCTACGCTCCGAAGTCCACTTTCCGTAAGCTCCTTGTTGCGCCCGTGTCCATCAGGACGGGATTGATTGAGCGGATTGAAGAGCAGGCGCGACGCAAGCAAGAGGGCGAGGACGCTTGGATCGGGATTAAGGTCAACTCCATTGTTGATGAACGGGTCATTGACGCGTTGTATCGCGCCAGCCAAGCCGGGGTGAAAATCGACATTGTGGTGCGCGGGATCTGTGGGCTTAAGGCGGGCGTGAAGGGTCTGTCAGAGAACATTAGGGTCCGTTCCATTTTGGGTAGGTACCTGGAGCACTCCCGGATCTTCGCGTTTGGTCCCCCTGGCGCAGAAGAGGTGTGGATCGGCTCGGCTGACCTAATGCACCGTAACCTGGATAGACGTGTTGAATCGTTGGTGCGGATCGACAACCGCGACTTTGCAGACTACCTGTCGTGGCTGATCCGTACGGAGGTCTCACCTGGGACGGCGTCGTGGCATTTGCGTAAGAGTGGGCGGTGGACGCGCAGAGCCCACGATAAGTATGGCGCGCCGCTACGGGACATACAGGCGGAGCTGATGCAGGAAGCTTCCTCGCGCGTCGTTGGACGATGAGTTGGAAGTAACTAAGGTTGAGTGATGGCAAGTCGAGCGTTCGTGTTCCCCAAGGGGATGGTCCGATCCGCTGGCGCCGTGGTTTGGCGCCGTGCAAAGGGGGCACCAAAAGTGCGCCCCGGGCTGCCTGTGGGGCCGGGGGACCTGGAATTCTTGATCGTCCACCGGCCCAGGTATAAGGACTGGAGTTGGCCTAAAGGAAAAGCGGAGACGGACGAAACTATTCCCGCCGCTGCAGTCAGGGAGGTTGAGGAAGAAACGGGTGTGCCGGTTGCGCTGGGCGCCCCGCTCACCACTCAGCGCTACCGCTTGGGTTCGGGACACCTCAAGGAGGTCTACTACTGGCTGGGTACCGTCATTGACGATGGGCCGGCGTTGGCTGCGCGCATCCCCGTGAAGCGCGCGCACAAGAAAGAGATCGACATTGTCCAGTGGGTTTCCGCGGATAAGGCCCGACTAATGCTCAACCGCCGCGGGGACCGCAGGCTACTTACCGAAGTGATCAACAAAGCCGGGCGCGGTGAACTGATCACTTCAACGACGATTCTGATGCGGCATGCGAAAGCTGTTGATCGCGCGTCCTGGCGGGGGCAGGAAGCACTGCGTCCTCTCACCCGGCTGGGGGGAGCGCAGGCGTTGGACGTTGTACCGCTGCTTTCTGCGTTTGGGGTGCAGGCCGTCCACTCCTCCGCGTGGAAGAGGTGTGAGCAGACGGCCACTCCCTATGCCGCTATCGCGGGCGCCAGTTATCACTCACATGAATATCTGACAGAGGACGCTGTTGCCGACGACCCTGATCCGGCCGCGGCGCTGGTCGCACGATTGTTGGAGAAGAAGAGGGGCTCACGTGTGGTTAGCCTACACAGGCCGACGTACCCCGCCCTCGTTCAACCGGTGAAGGACCTTGCACCGCGCAGACTCATTTCCGTCATGGATCAGCCCCGAAAGACGCTGGCAACAGCGGAAATGCTGGTGGTGCACGTTTCCCACGCCTCATCCTCGCGTGTCATTGCGGTGGAGAGGCATACGCCGCTCACGAAGGTCGCATTGCGCTGATTTGCGTTCCCCCGAAGCCTGTATGGCTCAGCGGTGGCTGTCCTTGAAAGTGGACACGGCAGTGGCGTCCTCATAGGTTGATGCCACGCATACGACGCTGTGGTCACCTTCGTCCCAGCTGCTTTCGGCGGGTAGCAGGGGGAAAAGGTCGAGGACGGAAGTAAGTGGTGAGGATCCCACGAAGTCCTCAAACGCATCCTCACAATATTCGCGGGCTTCCGACGCCAGTTGGTTTGCGCCAGGGTATGGTCCTGGGGTCGCCTCATAGACACCTACCACTTGGGCGCGGTGCGGCACGGAGCAGTCCACGACCCTTGCGGAATTGCCTTTGGCCGTCGGGGAGACCAGGCAGTCACCGGTGTTCAGGGACTGTGTTGTTTCGGCGTTGCTGTGGCCGACCGGTCCGCATCCGCTGAGCATGAGGGCGAGGGCGGTGGGGCCGGCAAGGCCAAAGGCAGCCGTCTTCACCGCCCTCACTCCAATGGCAGATCGCAATGTTCTTCCCGCCTAAACAGGGATTGCCCAGTGGAAGAAGAAGTACATTACGGCGGCTACACCGGCGGCAGCCGGTAGCGTCAGGACCCAGGCGACCGCAATGTTGCCGGCTACAGACCAGCGCACCGCAGAGAGGCGCTTGGTTGCGCCGACACCCAGGATTGAGGCAGTGATTGTTTGGGTCGTGGAGATAGGCGCGTGGAACACATATGCTGCCGAGTAAAGTATTCCCGCTGCTACGGTCTCCGCCACGAATCCGCGTGCAGGGTCCAGATCGATCATCTTGGAGCCAAGCGTCTTCATGATGCGGTAGCCGCCCGAGTAGGTTCCAAGTGCAATAGCGCCAGCAGCGGAGATCTTTACCCAAAGTGGTATGTTCATGTCCCCGGTGACCTCATCGAAAATATTGTGCGTCTCTCCGTAGCCGCCTGCGAGTAGAGCCATGACGATGACACCCATCGTTTTCTGGGCGTCTTGGAGTCCATGCCCAAGGGCCATTGCCGCTGCGGAAACTGTTTGAAGGTGACGGAATCGCCCCATCGTCCTGTGGTAAGGCCGGTTCGCCATAAGCGACAGCAAGAACTTCATGAACATGAAGGAAAGTACGAAACCTATGACTGGGGAGGTAATCATCGGGATGATGACGTGGTCTAGAATCCCGGTCCAGTGAACCTGGGTAGCCGAAGCCAAGCCAGCGCCTACCAAACCGCCAATCAGAGCGTGTGAGGACGAGGACGGTAACCCCAGCCACCAGGTCGTGTAGTTCCAGGCGACTGCGCCGACGAGGGCGGCCAACACAATTATCAGCCCAGTTCTCTGCACCGAGTAGTTCTCAGATAGAGCGAAAGAGTTGATGTCAATAATCCCGGAGCCAATAGTTTTTGCGACTTCCGTACCAAGGAGCGCCCCGATGAGGTTCATAACCGCTGACATCGCGAGCGCGGTCCGAGGCTTCAGAGCCCTTGTAGACACCGACGTGGCGATAGCGTTCGCAGCGTCATGAAAGCCGTTAGTGTAGTCAAAAAGTAGTGCGATTGCGATTACGACAGCTACGAGAATCAGGTTTAGGTCCACCTGTCAGGACTCCTTCACCGCAATCGCTTCGACTTCTTGAGCCAAAGATTCGAAGGCGTCCGTGCCCTTCTCAAGAATGAGGACGACGTCCTTGATCTTGATGATCTCCACGGGATCCAACCCGGAATCGAACAGGGCGGCAAGTGTGCGACGGTAGGCCTGGTCACCCTGGTTCTCAAGAATGTTGATTTCAAGCCAGTACGCCTTGAGATCCATCGGCTTCTTCAGCTTCGGCATTGCCTGAGCGGTTAGCTTGGAGCACTTTCGCAGAACTTCCACCTGCTTGCTCATCAGATCATCGAAAGGTTCAGGGATGTCACCCATTTTGTACAGGACGATCATGTCGCCCGCCTCATCCATGAAGTCGACACAATCGTCCATGAGGTGGGCCAGCTTCTGCAAATCCTCCCGATCAAAAGGTGTGATGAACGACTGGTTAATTTTAGAGATAAACACATGATTTAGCTCATCCGCTTCATGTTCCACGTCGTGGAGATTGTCGCGGATTGCGATCCGGTCGTCACCTTTCGCGGCCAAAATATCCTGCAGAAGTCCCGATGCTGCGACCAGATTTTCCCCCTGTTTTGCAAGCAAATCAAAGAATGTTGGTCCGCGTTTAGCTTTCAGTGCCACAGTGGTCTCCGTTAACTAGAAGTTCAACAAATGTTCACAGACTTTAT